>JBAIXS010000420.1:0-26299 GCA_037916395.1 Candidatus Sulfobium mesophilum | reverse complement strand
GAAACGACAAAACAACTGGAACTATTCAGGGATATGAAAGGTGAATATGCCCAGGGATTTTTTATATTCGAGCCGATGGATTGTAATGCCGCAGAAAATCTCCTTGCAGCAAAGATAGAGAAAGAAGCAGCATATCGTTAACCGCTTGTCACGAGACCGACGTTTTCGATGCTCTTAAAACCAAAAAACCCCAAGACGAACTCTCGATCTGCAGGCCGCCCAACAGCACATGAAAAAGAGAGCTGATAAAAGAATTCTGGAAGAATCAGGCATAATCGACAATTTCTGTCACGTGTTGATAACAGGAAGTACCAAAAAATCTATGAAGATGGGAGGCCCCAGGCGAATCCCAGGGCCCTTGTGTTGCTTCTTCACTGTGCACTAATTGTGCAGTTGGTATCTGAAAAGATAGGCAAAAACATAAGTGCTCACCTTTTCAGATATTCTGTAAATGACAATAACGGCAAGTACTTATAAGGATATGAAAAGAGGAGGGGGTCCCCTTGATATAACTACGAATCCGCAGGTCGGGGGTTCGACTCCCTCAGGGCGCGCCAGTAAATTAGCTTTAAGAATAGAGGTTTTTGCAAGGGCCAAGAAGAAATTCTTGGCCCTTGTTGTTTTTAACGATGAATAATCAACCCTGCCTGGGAAGGGGATAAAAAAATTAACTAGTGCATACAGTGCCTGGCTCTTAATAGGCTGATGATGGCTGCTCCTCCAATGCCTGCCGCCAGAAGGAGGAAAGTAGCCGGTTCCGGGACTACGGTCGCTGTGATCTGACCGGCACCTAAGATTGGCATGTCGAATGCATATATAGGTCGTGTTACGGTAAATAACGCAAAATCAGCGGCGGAGGTGCCGCTGCCTGTCTCGAATGACGGCAATATCGGATCCCCCGGGAAAGAGTCAAACTGGACTTCCCTGGCGATGAAGCCGTTGGAGAAACCGGTGGCAGACATGAATATTGGGTACATGGGGATGCCGCGGTCAGTGGTGTACTGAAATGCGCGCTCATATGTCGATCTTGATGACAAACCCGGCAGCATTAGGTTATCCGATGCCACCTTGGCGATGAAGCCATTGGAGAAATCGGTGTTGGAGATGAACATTGGATCCATTGGGGTGCCGTGGTCAGTCGCATACTGAAATATGCGCTCGTACGTCGATCTTGATGACAAACCCGGCAGCATAAAGTCATATTTGCTACTAGCCGGTATAAGGCCACTTTCGGGAACAGGGATGAGCTGAAACGCTGTGAATTCTACCTGGGTCATAGGATCTGGGGGTGCCAGGCTTATCGTTAGATCCTGCCCTATGGGGAGGCCGTGACCAGTTGAGGAGATAAGAACGCCGCTGGTCAGGACAAGAGCGACTATTAACGAGCGAGATCTCACTGATAACCTCCGATCGTTAAGGCATACCCAAACCTTTGTTACCAAACCCTTCCTATATCAAAGTGTATTACAAAACGGTTAACGCGTCAAGCTACAATTTGATATTTTGATTGTTTGAATCGGAATTGTTGAATCAGCTTAAAAAAATAGAGGAATTTAGAAATAGGCTGCAAATCTCACATTGTTTGCAGCCTATTTCTACGTCGATGATTACCTCAGGTCTTTGATATCCTTACTTTCCACTGCGCCGGTCCCTCAAGAAGGTACTCCCACCTGAAACGTCCTTCTCTTTCATGCAGGAACTGGTAATAGAGCGGTTTGGGGTCATGATCATTTACCAGAACGAATGCCCCGCCTGACGGCAGCGCATCAAAGGTGCTGAATATAAGCGGGTGTCTCTCCCGCGGCGCGATAGTTATAACGTTAAGTTCTTCCATGGGTGCCTCCCTCGAAACATTGGTTTCTCTTTACAAAAAAGCATAACATCTATCTCATGTTATCACCCTGACACGTCCGGCGTTATGATTCAGGTCATAAACTTTTGCGATTTCATCAAGTAAGATAAAGCAAATCTTCCGCCGGGAGGCTGCATGAGGTCAATGATATGCTGAGATGTCCTTTTTGTGAAAATACGCTGTCAGTTCAAAACGCCAAAGGATGGCAGTGTGAATGCGGCGAACTGATTCCCTTTGGTCTTGAGACTGATTCCAGCGAGAACTGTGAAGACTGTCCGGTGCTTTATTGCCCGAAAAGGGTTAAACCGGTTTCCGGTGCAGTAAGAATCTGACGGCCGGTTTATACTTCAGACGGTTAGTCGCCCAAGCTGGATTTTCAGGTGCGGTCTTAATAGATTGTGCAATTTTTGCGGCTGCAGAAAGTGAAGAAGAGAGCCGAAGCATCTGACAAATTTTCGCTGGTAAATTTGACGTCGCTGCGTACATGCTTGACATAGTGTCTTCATTTGATAGCATGGAATCATATCTTGCTTCGGGTGGCGGCATGATGGTTTCATCCAGACAGTTGTGGTACTTGATGCAGGTTCTTGTAAGGGGATGTTTTCATAAATTGGAAGAAAATAGAATTGACAAAAGGAGGTTTTAACAGCATGGCAGAAAGAGCACCGGCAAAAGGAAACAAGAGTGTTAAATCCAGGAAAAAAGCGGCTGAATTGTCCAAAGAGTTTCTTGCCACCATCAAGGAATGGCAGCGTCTTGAAGATGAGACTATCAGGTTTTCGGAAGAGCTCCTGAAAAAGACGAGTAACCGTCTTATAAAGATGACGATGGAGATGATCAAGAGCGACTCCCAGAAACATAAGGCAATGCAGCAGATGCTGATAGACAGTATTACGAAAGAGCCATTCGTTCTGAGCCCCGACGACCTTAATGCACTGGGTTTAGGACTGAACAAGCATATCACAGCAGAGGCCAAGTCCCTTGAATTAGCTGAAGAGGCACTCGAAAACAGCGAGCTTTTTGTGACTCGCTATGTGCTGTCCTATCTTATCGCCGACGAACATAAGCATCACAATCTGCTGACGCGGCTTGAGGATCTCAAGAGAGCAACGGTTTTTGTCACTTAGGCGTATCATCATGCGAAGGAGGAGACTAGCCTTTCTCTCGTTAAAGGCAGCCTCCTCGTCACGCGTTCTTGCTCGCTTAGCTGCCTTCAGCGATCACTGATTTCAGGGCTTCACGGTAAAAATGCACGGCGTATTCTTTAGTCATTCTTCTGGCGCTGAATAAAGGTGCAGCGCTTTTTATTGCCTCTTTCATGACACTTACCCAGTCATGCGGTACGCCGTAGTCATCTGTGCGGTAGTACATTGGGACAACCTGTGTCTCCAGTATTTCATATAGCGCACTGGCGTCCATCGAGTCACTGTTGTCCCCTTCGTGGCCCTCGAATGCCCAGCCGTTATTGCCGTTAAAGCCTTCAGACCACCATCCATCAAGGATGCTCAGATGAGGAACGCCGTTTAAGGACGCCTTCATCCCGCTCGTGCCGCATGCCTCAAGCGGAGGCAGGGGGTTGTTGAGCCATACGTCGACGCCGTGCACCAGATACTGTGCCAACTGCTCATCATAATCCTCGACGAAGGCTATCCGGCCGCCGAAGTATGGATCCTTGGCGGCGCTAAAGACCCTCTGAAGCACCTGCCTTCCAGGCTCGTCCGCAGGGTGGGCTTTACCGGCGAAGATTATCTGAACCGGGTTCCACCTGTCTGTTAGCATTTTCCTCAGTCTTTCGGGGTCCTGAAAAATAAGGGCCGCCCTTTTATAGGTAGTGAATCTGCGAGCAAACCCAATGGTAAGCACATTCGGATCGAGCAATACCCCTGACGCCAGAATTACCCTCGGCTCAGGAGCTTCAAGCCACCGCTGCCTTGCCCTGTTCATTATTTGCAAAATGAGCTTCATCTTGTGCCCGTAATGGTTATTCCAGAGCTCCCGGTCCGGGATATCGTCAACAAGGCTCCAGATATCGGGGTTGTCGTGGTCGGCAAGCCAGTGAGGCCCGAGGTATTTGTTGTAGAGAAGTTCGGTCCTTGGCTCTATCCATGTCGGGATGTGGACTCCGTTTGTGATATGAGCTATGGGGACACTCTCCTCAGACAAGTCCGGCCAAAGGGATTGCCAGAACTTTTTCGCGACCTCAGAATGTTTCTTGCTCACCGCATTGTGATATGCCGATGCCTTAAGAGCAAATGCTGTCATGTTGAAACCCGCCTTGGGGAATTTGGGGTCTACTCCGAGATTAAAGAACTCGTCACAGCACAACCCCAGTGAGGGCCAGTAAGAGGTAAAGTATTTTTCTATGAGTTCGAACGGAAAAACGTCATGGCCCGCGGCAACAGGTGTGTGGGTCGTGAATATAGTGGTGGCGCGAACTTTTTCGAAGGCCTCTTTAAAACTGAGACCGGAGCTGACTTTTTCCCTTATTCTCTCCAGCACCGCAAAGGCAGGATGACCTTCATTAAGATGAAGCACGGAATGTTTTATCCCCAGGGTGGAGAGGACCTCGGTCCCGCCGATGCCGAGAACTATCTCCTGCCTCAGCCTTTGCTCATACCCGCCGACATAAAGATGCGACGTTATATTTCTGTTCCACGGGTCGTTTGCTTCGATGTCGGTGTCCATGAGATACAAAGTAACCTTTCCAACCTGCACCTTCCATACCTCGACGTAGATAGGAGGTTCAATAAAAGGCACCTTCACTGTCAGACGGCTGTCATGTTCGTCGAGTATGCGCGTGATGGGAGCGTTCTCTCTGTCGATCCTCTCGTTTTCGGCGGTTTGCCAGCCGTCAGGGGATATCTTCTGCCTGAGATACCCTTCGGGGTACATAAACCCCATAGCGGTGACCGGCACTCCCAGATCACTGCACTCTTTTAGGAAGTCGCCTGCGAGGAACCCGAGCCCCCCTGCATAAAAGGGCAGCGAATGATGAAGTCCGTATTCTGCCGAAAAATATGCGACTGATAATAATCGTGAGTCCGCTATCCTGGAGGAAAACCAGTCGCCAGAGGGGCTCATGTCCGATCTGAACCTTGCCATTACGGCATCATGGTGCCTGAGAAATTTAGGGTCCCTGGCGGCTGCCTCGAAGGTCTCCCTGCTGACATCGTTTAGCATCTTTACAGGATTATGGACGCTCAGCTTCCATGCAGCACGGCTGAGCATCTTGAAAAGCATCCGAGCTTCGGGATGCCAGCTCCACCAAAGATTATATGCGAGTTCCTTAAGCCCTGATATCCTCTGCGGTATATCTGGGAAAGCATCATCAAAGCTGTCCATGATAGAAGTGCCTCCGCTGGCGGGACTTTTGTCCTGTCCTGCCGTTATACGACCTCTCATATCTCATAGCATAAAAAAGAGCGCTGCGCAATGAAGCGACCACCCCAAAATTCACTACAAAATTTGTGAGTGAATGCATTCGAGCCGTTTCAGCAGGTCGAGAGGGTACCATATTGTAGCTTTTGCACAATCAATGGATTCTTGACAATGAATTGCAGGAGTACTTTAGTAAACTGAGCCGCTAACGGTTCGCGGCTATTGCTCTTTAGTGCGGTTCTTTTGTTTCAAACAGGGCATACTGCGAATCACTTGATATCAGGTTATATCCGGAGTCCAGAAGAAGTCCGGTGTCTTTTGCTTTAGAAATAGCCACGGCATGCGCATATTTTCCTGCAAGGGAGATGAGCTCTTCTTTGCTATTAGCACCTATAAGTCTTCTTTCTGAGTAAAAAGCGATGCTGGGATTGTTAATCCCGAACACGATGATTTTTTCGTCCCGCCTGAGCCGCTCTTTAGCGTAGAGGCTGTACTTGTACAGGGTTCCCTGCAGATAGTCGCTGGCAAGGGGAAGTGCCCCGACAAGCAACGCTGAAAAAAAGACGCTCATGAAGACTGCTAAAAAGTAGTAAAGGTTTCTCTTTGAAAAGGCGCAGTATATGCAGAACGCCCCGCTTAAAAAAACCGCAGAAGCCGCTATCATGGGCCATCGTGCATCGGCAACGCCGATTTTCGGCAGGTATTTCTGACCGACAATAATGAGCGCTACTGCCACAGCCAACGACAATATCCCCATCGCAGCGAAAGAATATCTTCTCCAGTTATTATTCCTCTCTGACATCCCTGCCGCCATGAGAACTAAAGCCGGGGGCAGGGCGGGAAGAATATAGTTTGGAAGTTTTGTCGTTGAAAGTGAAAAGAAAAGGAATACGAAGACCAGCCAGACCAATGCGAAAAGATGAAAAGGGTCCTTTTCTTTAAGAGAGCCTCTGATGCCGGCGGGCAGAAAGGATATCCAGGGAAACAACCCTATGATAATAACAACGAGGTAATAATAGATTGGCCCCCTGTGGCCCGATATCACATCAGTAAATCTTCTGAAGTGATGTTTTATGAAGAACTGCTCTATAAACTCCCGCCCGTTTACTGATACCTCAGCAAGATACCATGGCGCGGCCACCGCAGTAAAGAGGATAATGCCTTTCAGCGAAAAGACCCTTTTTATGCTGGGCAGTCCCCCGGTAATCCCCTCATAGACAATAGCTATCCCGAAAGGAAAAAGGATGCCGACCAGTCCTTTTGTTAGAAAAGCCAGCGCAGAAAACAGGTAGAAGCCATAAAGGTACTTGCGGTTGCCGGTGTGCTCTGCGGTCGCCAGATAGTAAGAAAACAGTGAAAGAGAGATTGTCAGGGTGAGGGTCATGTCAGTAACAGCCGCTCTGGAATAGACAATGTAATACACAGAAAGGGCTCCGGCCAGGGCTGCGTATTGTGCTTCTTCCAAGCCCCTGAAACGCCTTACCGAAAGGAATATGAAACAAATCATCATTATGGCGGCAAATGCGGAAGGGAATCTCGCGCCGAACTCGTTAATGCCGAAAACCCTGTAGGACGCCGCCATCAGCCAGTAAAAGAAAATTGGTTTGTCATAACGGTTTTCTCCGTTATAGGTGGGTGTGATCCAGTCGTGGCTGATAACCATCTCCCTGGTCGCCTCGGAAAAAACGGCCTCGTCCACATCGAAAAGTTTCGGCGTCCCGAGCCTGAAAAGCGACAGGAATACGGCTATGGCAATTATTATGGGAAACAGGGATTTGTTCATCTTTTTGTTCCGTAAAAAAAAGCACAATTATTATACGTGAACAGGATTTTTATAGATACTGTTGAGGATAAAAAGGGGTAAGCTGCGTCGGGAAATGAGCCGGGGCCTGCTTGTGACAGGCCCCGGGGGACTGCATAGCAACCTACTTCTTCTTTTTCTTTGTTTCTTTGGGCGCTTCCTTCTTTTCCGCCTTTTCCGGCGCAGACCAGTGGTTCAGATCATGAGCGATATTGTGACACTCGCCGCACTTCGGATACTTGGCCATCATTCCGGCCGGGTGAGGTGCGCCATGACAGTCGCTGCACTTTGGGATCATCTTGTGCTTTTCCTTGTGGCAGAATGCGCAGGAGAAAGTCCTATGTTTGGCGGTGCTTGCTGTAAGAAGATCAAAGGCCTTCTTATGGCATGCGGCGCAGCTCTTGGAAGAAATATCGTCCGCGTACATAACGTTCTTCGGCATATGGGGCTTGTGGCATCCCTTACAGTCGGCATTTACCATAGTGCTCGAGTGAGGTTTATGGCACTGCAGGCATTCCGGAATCTTGCGGTGCACACTATGGCAGGTGGAGCAGCCCAAGGCAGAATGCTTGCTCTTATGCTCCCTCAGCTGAGCGATCTGCTGAGTGTGGCAGCTCAGACAGGGCTCGGTGACGTTTGACGCGAAGGTGATCTTAAGCGGGGTATGAGGGTTCTTGTGACAACCCAGGCAACCCTTTATTTCGAAGTGCGGCTTTCCCATGTGGCACTGGCTGCACTCCGGGATATTGTTTTTTGAGGCAGGTCTGTGGCCGGTGTGACAGTCCCGACAGCCTACATTCTTGTGTTTGCCGCCATCAGCGGCGATGGCAGCAGGCGGCCCTGCATGACATTTGACACAATCATCGTTTGTAAGGGATGGGGCTGCCTTGGCAGGCGCCTCAGCCGCGATGGATACCAGGGGAAGCAGCAAAAGCGATATGCCCACGGCCATGAGCAAGGCAACCAAAAGACTACTTCTTTGTACTCTCTCCATTTTTCCTCCTCTTGGAAAATTTTTGTTGCGCCTCTTTACCCGAATATAATGTGGCAACATTGTCTATAGATGATTTTTTCTCGCCCTGAAAAGTTAGGCCATTATGCCATATTTCAGTGCTGCAGTCAATGGTCCGAATTGGCCCCGATTCACTATCAAAAAAAGTCGCCATTTGTGCGAAGACAACATTCTCTCTCATTCTCACTTCGTTCCGAGGCACCGGCGCGTATCACCAAAATGGTGACGCAATACGCGCAGCTGAAACCGTTCGAATGTATCTCCGCACAAATTTAATGGTGAATTTTGGTTGCCTTTTGTTATGGCAAATAGGAATGGGTTGTTGTGCGCGATTCAGCGGTGTTCTGTCTGAATAAAGCGACTGATGGAAGCGGGGTACTTATGTCAGGAGACGCTGCGCCTGAGTTCCTCTGCCGCCCCGGCGATAATCCCGGCCGCAGTGACTATCTCTTCTTCCGTATTGTCCTTGCCTACACTTAGCCGCACCGAAGAGAGCGCGGCCTCATCGGAGAGGCCCATATTCTTTAAGACACTGGAGGGCGTTTGTATGCCTGAATGACAGGCCGAACCCGCGGAGACAGCAACCTCCTCCTTTATTTTTTCAACGAGTTCATAAGAGGATATCCCCGGTATAGTTATGTTTGCCGTATTGGGAAGTCTGAGCGTTTTATGGCCGTTGAGCGTCAATCCGGGAATGACTCGGCGAAGATTATCCAGGAGAATGTCTCTGAGTTTAAGCGTATGGGCTACCCTCAATTTGATGTCGCTTTTTCCGATCCGGCATGCCTTGCCAAGGCCTGCTATACCCGCAACGTTTTCAGTGCCGGGCCTGAGTCCTTTCTCATGTCCTGCCCCGAACAAAAGAGGAAGAAGATGGGCGCCGGACCTAACGTAAAGGGCGCCGACCCCCTTCGGACCATAAAACTTGTGAGCGGCTATTGTCATGAAATCCGCATGGACGGCGGCGAGGCTGAATTGCATCTTGCCAACAGACTGCGCAGAGTCCATATGGAAAGCAGCCCCATGCGCTTTCGCGATAGCTCCGATTTCCTCAACCGGCTGAATCACGCCAGTTTCATTGTTGGCGTGCATAATGGATATCAAAAAAGTGTCTTTTCTCAACGACCTCTTTATTTCCTGCACGTCGACTATGCCGTCGCGGTCAACGCCGGCGTAAGTGACTTCGAAGCCCAGCGTTTCAAGGTGCCGGCAGGCATTAAGAACGGACGGATGTTCGATCGATGAAGTTATGACATGCCCTTTTTTGTGATAAAGTGCACTCCCGATGATTGCGAGATTGTTTGATTCGGTGCCGCCTGAGGTGAAATATACCTCATCGGCCCCGCACCCCAGAAAGTCGGCAACATCCCTCCGCGCAGTCTCAACCGTCTCCCTTGCTTTTTTGCCGGCAAGATGGCTGCTTGAAGGATTTCCAAAGTCGCGTTTGAGCGAAGAAAAGACAGCATCCGATACCTCGGGGTCAACAGGCGTCGTCGCATTGTTGTCAATATATATCATTCAGCATAATTATATCACGATAATATTCCGATTGTATTTTTTGATTTCAGTTCCGGGCGCTATCAAAAAGGCCCTGGCTATGGTCGTCCGGCAAAAGCGAAAGTGTGAAAAAGAGGCTTTCTCAGGATCGTGCTTATGATATATCCCGATGGACCACGTTCACCATGAGCTCTTTCCCGATAAGTCTCGCGATTTCCTCGACTATAGCAGGCGAGCGGTGGTTTCCGCCGGTGCATCCGATTGCGATTGAGAGATAGGACCGCCCCTCGCGGCGATAGCGAGGCAGCAAAAATGTGAGCAGGTCCATGGTTTTTTTCATAAAAGCTCTGCTGTCGGGATTATTCATTACATAGTCCGCTGTGAGCTTATCGGTTCCGTTGCGGTTTTTCAGTTCAGGGACAAAGAAAGGGTTGGGCAGAAACCTCACGTCGAACAACAGGTCGATGTTTTCAGGTACACCGTATTTGAATCCGAAAGAGATAAGGGTTACAACGAAGTCCTTTGTCCTTGCCCCTGAGGCATAGATGGAGGATATGAGGTCCCTTAACTGATGAGGGGAGTATGACGAGGTGTCTATTACACGATCGGCATTTTGTTTTAAAGTCGCCAGACGCTCTCTTTCAGACTGAATGGCGGCTTCGAGATCTCCTCCGAGGGGATGCGGCCGCCTGGTCTCTTTGAATCTTCTTATAAGCACCTGCGTTTCCGCCTCCAGAAACAATACTTCGAGGCGGTATCTCTCCTTAAGCGTGCCGATGACCCTGTCGATGTTGGCGGAAAAAAACTCCATCTCGCGGATATCGATGCCTATCGCTATATCCCTTTCCACCGGCTGGCGCGAAAGCCGCGACACCAGCGAGTCTATGAGAGAAAGAGGCAGGTTGTCAACACAGAAGAAATTCATATCTTCAACCGCCCTCAGCGCAACAGTCTTTCCGGAGCCGGAAAGACCCGATATAATTAAAACCCTGAGGGGGGATTTCTTCTTTCCCCGTGCAAGTTGAGGTGCTTTGGTCTGAAATTTCTTCACAAAGGCAGTATGGCTCGCCGGGCGAGCTGGGACGCCGAACCCCCTAAATCCTCATTGTTCGGCCGCCCCACACGAACCCCTTATTTTACGGGCTCGATAAGTCCGAAATTCCCGTCGCGTCTTCTGTAAATCACATTTATGTCTTCGCTTATATCATTTATGAAGACAAAGAAATCCTTGTCGAGAAGCTCCATCTGCATCGACGCCTCGTCCGGGCTCATCGGCTTCAGTTCAAACCGTTTGTTTTTTATGATGGCGCCGGTTTCAGCCTTGACCGGTTTTTCCGCGACCCCAGCGGTTTTGGCGCCGCCTTTTCTGCGCGCAACGAGTTTATCCTTGTATTTTTTTATCTGCCTTTCGAGTTTTTCGACTACCTCATCTATGGAGGAATATATTTCTGCCGTTACTCCTTCAGCCTGTATAAGTACCCCATTGGCCCTCAGAAGAACTTCGGCCTTGTGTCTGTATTTTTTTTCTATACTGAGTGTTACGACAGCCTCTGATATATCGGAAAGATAACGCCCGAATTTGCCCACTTTCTCTTCTGCGTAGGTCTTAAGCGCCGGCGTGATTTCCAGATGCCTTCCGTTAACTATGATGTTCATAGACTCCTCCTTTTTCATGATTGCGGTCTATTATCTCTTCCGCTGACTCTGTGAAGGGATCTTTAATTCTTCCCTGTACTTCGCGATCGTCCTCCTTGCAATATTGATGTTCTGACTTTTAAATATGTCCACGATGCTCATGTCGCTGAGAGGTTTAGAGGAATCCTCCTCAGCTATTATCTTCTTTACCATCTGCTTTACGGTTGTTGCGGATATTTCCCCTGAATCGCTGGGGATTGCGTTACTGAAGAAGAACCGGAAGCCGTATATCCCGCGCGGGCATGAGAGATATTTATTTGAAGTTACCCTGCTGATGGTGCTTTCATGGAGGCCCAGTTCCGACGCAATGTCCTTAAGGTTCAGAGGCTTGAGAAAATTCACCCCCTTGTCAAAGAAATCTCTCTGAAAATTGAGTATGCACTCTGTTACCCGGTATATGGTTTTATTCCTCTGGTCGAGGCTCTTCATCAGCCATATAGCCGAACGGAGCTTGTCTTCCAGAAACTGGCGGTCTTCTTTAGGGATCGCGTTCTTCTGGCTTAGCAGCCGCTGATAATATGAACTTATCCTAAGCCTTGGGAGCCCCTCATCGTTGAGGACGATCTGGTAGCCGCTGTCAGTCTTCATTATGTAAACATCGGGCGTGATGTAGTTGACCGCGGCGGATGAGAAGTTGCTTCCCGGCTTCGGATCAAGGCCCTCGATGATTTTAACGGCGGCCATGATGTCTTCAAGGGGCACATTGTAAAGCTTGGAAAGCTGTGGATATTTCCGTTTGCCAAGCATGTCGAGGTTTTTTGAGACAAGGGTATCAACCAGAGTTCCTTCAAGCTGAAGGACCTTAAGCTGAAGCTGAAGACATTCTTTTATATCTCTTGCCGCGATCCCCGGGGGGTCGAAGCTCTGGACAAGTTTCACGGCACGTTCGACAGTCTCAATGTCCGTATTGGCGATATCTGCAATTTCCTCATTAGTGATCTTAAGATAACCGTTTTCATCGATGTTGCCTATTATGGTCTCCCCGACACTCCTGACATTTTCCTCCTCTTTTGAAAGACGAAGCTGCCAGATGAGATGGTCGAAGAGGTCTGAAGATGTGCTAAGAAAATATTCGAATGACGGCTGTGTGACATTGTCAGGCGAGAAGTAGCCGAGGTCTCTTCCGTCATAGCTCCTCTCATCGAAGTAGTCCTCTGTAGAGGAGAATCCCATCAGTTTTTCGAGGGGAATTTCAGAGTCGTCGCGTGTCGCCGAGTCATCCGGCTCGGAAGACTCCCTCTCCTCCTTTGTCATCTCCTCCTTTGATGAAACCTCGGTTAGTTCCTCAAGGAAAGGGTTCTCCACCAGTTCCTGCGTGAGGGTCTGGGACAACTCCAGCTGAGGCATCTGCAGCAGCTTTATAGCCATCTGGAGCTGAGGCGTCAGCACCAGTTTCTGTTGAAGCTTTAGCTCAAGACGACTTTCGAGCGCCATCTATAGCCTGAACTCCTCACCCAGATATACTTCTTTCACCTTCGGGTCGGCGATGAGTTTTTCCGGTGAACCTTCATTAAGGATTTCGCCGTTATTAATGATATAGGCTCTGTCGGTTATGGAAAGGGTGTCTCTGACATTATGGTCGGTGATTATTATCCCCAGCCCTTTAGATTTCAGATATACCATCATCTTCTTAAGGTCGATGATCGCAAGAGGGTCTATCCCGGCAAAGGGCTCGTCAAAAAGGATGAAGATAGGTTTTGTGGCAAGTGTCCGGGCTATTTCGGTCCTTCTCCGCTGTCCGCCGGAGAGCTTGTACCCGTCTCTTTGGGAAAACTCCTCCAGATTGAATTCTTTTAGCAGGCGGGAGACCTCGGCATCGATCTCGGAAGCCGGAAGCCCTTTGATTTCCAGCACCGCCCTGAGATTATCTTCGACCGAAAGTTTTCTGAAGATCGAAGGTTCCTGAGGCAGATAACTGATTCCCATTAAGGCCCTTTTATACATCGGCAGTCCGCTTATGTCTGTCTTGTCCAGATAAATACTTCCGCTGTCCGGCCTGGTGAGTCCGAGAATGCTGTAAAACGTGGTCGTCTTCCCAGCGCCGTTTGGTCCCAGGAGCCCCACGATTTCTCCTGTTGTGGCACTGAGGCATATGTCCCTGATGACCACTTTCTTACTATAGGTTTTGGAGAGATTATTGACACTGAGAAGATGCATCATTTGTCTTTCCTGTTTTTCAGGAATACCCTGCTTTTTTCGACGTAAGAGCGGTCCTGGGAGATATAATAGGTCATTGTGTTGCCGGTGACCACATTTTCGCCGTCTTCCGCGCGGGGTTCACCGGTAAAGACCACTTTGTCTTCATCGGCATAGTATGTCGCCGCCTGGGAGGTGATGAGGCGGCCTCCTTTAAGAAGCTTCACATTGCCTGTCGCATCGATCCTCGTCACTTCTCCGCTGCCTTCATTGTAAAAAACAAGCATTTTGTCGGCATGGATGGTGGTGTCTGTCGTTTTGGCGACGACTTTCCCCTCAAACAGTGCGGTGTGCGCCTTATTATCCGATGTAAGAGTCTCCGAAGTTATATTGATCGGCCCCTTGACCTGCATTTTCTGCTCTTCAGCTGATGAAACAGCTGCATAAAGCAGAATAAATACAATGCTAATTATAGAAAACCGCTTTAACATCTTTCAGTATTTTCACTTTTTGGGCTATGTTGTCGGCCTCCATACCGGTGCCTTCAACGCTGAACTTCCGGGCCTCCAGCCTCACCCGGCCGCCGGTTCTCAGCATCTGGCCTGCGTTGTCGAATTTAACGCCCTCTGTAGTGATGGAATAACTGTCCGCCTTGGCCACTACCTTGCCGTCGACGACAAGATTACGGGCGTTCATATCATAAACGCCTTTATCGGCATAAACAGTTATACCTTTATCCTCAATTTTCATTTCTATTCCGGATAGATATGCTTTATCACCCTTGCCGCCTATGTCGGCCCGCCCGGCAGTCAGTATCCAATCGAGCGCTCCATTTTGTCTGTGGAGGAGGCGCAAACCTTCTATGTATGAATCTCCCTTTTGGAGGCTGCCTGTTTGAGCTATTTTTTCACCTTTCATCATATAAATAAGCAGGGAAAAAAGAGTTATTGAAAGGATAATAAGAACGCTCTTCTTCATACTGAAAAAGTTTATCATATGCTGCGTTTATTAGTAAAGCATAAAAGCAAAATGGATGCCAGTCTGAAGAACTATAGCCTTTTCAAGGGTTTGCAATTAAGAAGCACTGATATGATGCTATCAACGCATCACATTAAGAAGGGCGGTCCTCATTGTTTCCACTGGCGGCGACACAGACGTCCAGAGTTCAAAGGCCAGCACGCCCTGCCAAAGAAGCATGCCGAGGCCGTCCATCGTAGGGCAGCCTTTTTGGGCTGCCAGGTCAAGAAGTGAGGTTCTTTTGTATATGAGGTCGCAAACAGTCTGCATGGGTGTTAGCGCAGATATGTCAACCGGGGAAGGGTCGCCTTTCTTAAGCCCCAGAGGAGTTGCATTGATGATTATATCAAATGAGGCGGCATCATATATTTGCGTAACAGCCGTGACGTTTCCCCTTATAAGAGATAGATCTGCTACCAGTTTATCGAGTCTGTTTCTGTCTATGTCGTGGATGTCGAGGCTTGCGGCTTTTTCACTGAGATAATATCCTATGGCCCGCGATGCGCCTCCGGCACCAACAATCAGGACTTTTTTCCCTTCAACCGCAATACCGTTTTCAGCGAGAGAACGCATGAAGCCGCGCCCGTCCGTGTTATATCCCGTCAGCCTCTCCTTACGGTTGACTACCGTATTAACTGCCCCGATAAAGGAAGCCTCTTCATTGACGTCATCCAGAAAGGGGATTACAGCCTCCTTGTGCGGCACAGTAACGTTGACGCCTGCCATCGTGAGCGCCCTGATGGAGTCGACTGCCTTTCCGAGGGAATCCGGATGGACGAGGAATGGAAGATAGCAATAATCCAGCCCCAGTTGTTCGAAAGCCGCGTTGTGCATCGCCGGAGAGAGGGTATGCTCAACCGGATATCCGAAAAGTCCTGTTATCTTTGTTCTTCCTGTAATGTTCATCTTCCGCTCCGACTTAAGGTCATTTATCCCATCCACTAAGCGATCCTATTGCCTCAACGAACCCCTGGGGCGTCGCCTCTGTCCGTATGGCCTTAAGGCCGGTTGCTTCCTCCACATCAGTTAGAGACACGTTGTCAAGAAATATGTCCTCGTCTTCTTTGAGGGCGACATCAGGGACAAGGAGCACCTTATAGGAGTCTGTATTGTCATGAAGGGTTTTGATTATGTCCCTTCCGGTAAGAAGTCCTGTGACGGTCACAGTATTGCCGAAAAAATTGTTCTCAACGGGAAGGACATCCACGTGGATGCCTTCTTTTTCTGAAAGGCGGTCAATGAATTTTTTCATAAAGGGATAAAAGGAAATGCCCGTGAATGTAAGAATATTTTTTACATCCCGGGATATTGTTTTTGGTACGCGGACCCTTTTTGACTGACTCAGAAACAAGGGCACCATGCCCACACCGTTTTCAATCTGGGGCAGCGATCCATAGTCCTTCAGGTTTGGAAAGTTGATGTCGGCCTTTATGTACATCTCATCGGAGCAATAGACAATAGGGTCTCCATGTTTTTTTTGGAATCTCTTCTGAAAGGGCGCAACTATTTCTATTGCCCGTTGGGCGTCTTCCTTTGTCACCGGATCAATTTGCTGCTTTCTGTGCATAGTGAGTCCGACCGGGACGACTGCCACTGATGATACATAGGGATAAAACTTGTACAGGTCCTTGATGGTATTCTGCAATTCCGTGCCGTCGTTGAAGCCGGGACACAACACTACCTGCGTATGCATCCGTATCTTTTTCCCTGAAAAGAATTTCAGCTCTTTCATGATGTCTGATGCCCTGGGGTTTCCGATCATCTTATTGCGCAGGGATTTGTTTGTCGTATGGACTGAGATATAAAGCGGACTCAGCCGCTGCTCAACGATCCTTTTTCGGTCGCATGAATCGATATTGGAAAGGGTCATATAATTGCCGTAGAGGAATGACAACCGGTAATCCTCATCCTTTACGTAGAGAGGCTTCCTAAGACCTTTGGGCAGCTGCTTTACGAAACAGAAAACACAATTATTTTTGCACGTCTTCACTTTGAAAGGCTTTATGGTTATCCCCGGGTCAGCTCCATCATCGGTCTTTATCTGGACCCTGCTTTTTACGCCGCCGCGACTGAATTCGACAAGAAGCCTCGCACCACTTCTGAAGAACATGAAATCGATGGCATCATGCAGAGGGTGTGAATTTACCGAAAGGAGGATATCATCAGGCCTCAGTCCCGCTTTATCCGCGGGACTGCCGGGAAGGACACTTTCTATTTCTATGCCGCTCCTAGTGCGCATTCGTGAGTTTGAATCCTTTATAGATGTACTGCAGCCCTGAGACTACAGTCGCCGCAGCCGTCACTATCAGAAGCGGACCCGGCAGGAGGGGCAGGGAGGCCACGTTTATCTTTAAGAGAATATATGCCAGGACCAGAAGCTGCATCGCAATAGCCGCTTTTCCGGTCAAAACCGGTTCGACCCTTGAAGTGTGAGTTATCATGTAAAGCAAAAACCAGCCTATTACCACGATAATGTCCCTGCTTATTACCGCGATTGCGAGCCATTTGGGTATCCAGCCGTATACGGCGAACAGGACGAAAGACGACACCAGAAGGAACTTGTCAGCAAGGGGGTCCAGAAATGTACCCAGGGCAGTCTTTTGGTTGGCAATGCGGGCTGCGAGACCGTCGAGCATGTCGGTCAATGCAGCCGCAATAAAGAGGTACAGGGCGTATCTGTATTTTTGATACAGTATCGTCGTAATGAATACCGGAATAATGACTATTCTTGAAATAGTTAATGTGTTCGGTAAATTAAGTACGCGCAACTAATTTTCCCCCGGGACCCCCAACTTATATCTAAGGTATGTTAAAAGGTGTCCGGTCAAATGACAATCGTAAGAGAAGTCTATTATAGCATCCCTTTTTGATTTTTCCACTCAGATAGGACCGAAGCATCTCGGCGTGACAATGTTCCACTTTAAAACCAAAAGCCGCGGCCTGCTTTAGAGACTCATCAAAATATTTTTCCGCACGGGCTTTCCTTCCCTCAAGCATTGCAATCTCTCCCATGCCGAGTCTGCAGTAGATAAGCCCCCTTGGGTCTTTTGTTTTTTGGAAAAGCCCGCGAGCGGTCTTAAAATAATGTCTGGCCTTTGCAAAATCGCCCAGCATTTTATGAGTGGTCCCGATGCTCCAGAGGGTATAGGAGTAGCTCACCCGGTCGCCGATTTTCTTGTAAAGAACTGAAGCGCGGTCGAAGCTCGCCAGTGCCTCTTTATATTTGCCCAGCATCCTGTAGGCGTTTCCGGTCCCGCAGTATGAATAAGCGGTCCCGAAGATGTCCCTCAGCGCGGAAAACATCCTGTTGGCCTCCCTGTAATACGCAAGGGATTCCGAAAAGAGGCCCGCGATGCGATGGGTGCCGCCAAGGCCGCAGAGGCAGTATCCCTCCGACGGTTTGAGCTTCAACGACCTGAATATCTTAAGCGCCACCTTGTAAGTACTTATCGCTTTATGGATATCCCCCCGGATACGCAATGTCCCTGCAATGGCCCAGAGAGTAAAGGCTACCGCCTGTTTGTCATTATTCTTTCTGTAAAACAGCAGGGCCTTATTCAAGGCGGAGAGGGCGTTTTTCCAGTCTCCTTTTCCCCTAAGCGCCAGACCTATATTCATCCGCGCGTCGGCGACTGCCACTTTATCGCCAAGCTGCGCTCCGAGACCGGCTGCTTCAGAATAAGACTTGACCGCAAGATCGTAGTTTCCGATCATCCTATGTACGTCGCCTATTGCCATCCTGCATTCGAGGATTCCCTGAAGATCATCCATGGATAAATATCCGGCGAGGGCCTTTTTGAAAAAAACAAGAGACTCAGGGTAACGGCTCTTTTGTCTCAGTGACTCTGCTTTTTTAAATTGCCAATGTATTTCCGAGTATTCCATTAAGTTTCTCCATGGTGGCGGCGTAATTGCCTGATTTGAAAAAGGCTGACCCCATCACGAGCATGTCTGCGCCTGCTCCCGCAATCTCCCTGGCGTTTTGGGGTTTTACCCCGCCATCAACTTCTATGAGAGCTGAAAAACCCGCCTCCGAGATATTTTTTCGAAGGAGCTTCAGCTTATGAATCGTATTGGGAATAAATTCCTGCCCGCCGAACCCGGGATTGACAGACATAACAAGGACGACATCTACCTCACCGAGTATTTCATCGAGGCTCCAGACGGGCGTTGCCGGGTTTATGGAAACCCCTGCCTTGATCCCGCCTTCTTTTATAGCCTGCACGGTCCTGTGAAGATGGGCAGTTGCCTCGAGATGAGCAGTGAGTATGTCTGCTCCGGCCGAGATGAAGTCCTTAAGATATCTATCGGGGTCTTCAATCATCAGGTGAACATCCAGCGGGAGTCTGGTGACTTTTCTTATCGCTTCGACGACCAGAGGCCCGATGGTTATGTTCGGCACGAAGTGCCCGTCCATGACATCGACGTGAATGAGGTGGGCGCCGGCATCTTCGGCGGCCTTTATTTCATCCCCCAGCCTTGCGAAGTCGGCCGAGAGTATGGATGGAGCTATCTTGATCATTGGGCGTTCCCTTCTTTCGTTTCGAGATAAACCTTGTCTCCGGCCTTAATAAGGGCGCCGGGCCTTGGCCTTTGTGCCCTGACAAAGTCACCTATCCCTTTTATCTCAAGCGTAAGACCGATTTTTCCGGCTGTTTCCTTTACTTCCTCGACGCTTTTGTTGAGGAAGTCAGGGCAGTAATACGTTACCTCATGAGGACCCAGACTGACAAGCACCGTAATCGGGCCGTTAAGTTTCTCATCAGACTCAGGGCTCTGGGCCACTATCTTGCCCTTTTCAACGGAATCGGAATGGACGTTTATTATCTTGCCTATCCTCAGTCCCTTCTGCATCAAAAGTCCCTCGGCATCGCCAAGCGTCTCGTTGACGAGCACGGGAAGGGAATAGACTTTGGGCCCCTTGCTGATTACTACCTTAATGGCCCTCTTTTCCTTAACCTTATTGCCTGCGGGCACGTCCTGTCTCAGGATTTTGCCTGCAGCAACATTTGAATCGAAATCCTCGCCTTCGATTTTCAGATAAAGGCCTGCCTTATTCAGTGACTCGTTTGCCTCAACGAGCGACATGGCCGTAAGCGCCGGCACTTCAACAGTCCTGCTGAAACTCAGCACCTTGAATGTTATATAACCGAAGGTCAGTCCCAGAAGCACAAAGCCTGCAAAAAACAGAGGGACCCTGATAAAATTGCCTATTTTCTTTTGCAAAGCGCCACCCCGAAAAAACCGTCCATATTGTGTAAATGAGGATACGTCCTTAAGAAGCCTTCATGCATGAAACTTTTCAAAAAAGATGCCTCAGCATCTATAATACGGAATTCCTGCGAGGTCTTCAAGAATTCATTTATGACCTGTTCCCCCTCCTCAGGTTCTATTGAACAGACTGAGTAGACCAGTCTGCCGCCTTCCTTTAGCAACCGTGACACAGCACGCAGGAGTTGCACTTGCCTTGCCCTGTATTCATCAAGGTCTTTCGCCTTCCTCCGGTATTTTATGTCCGGATTCCTTCTTATGACCCCCGTGGCAGAGCAGGGAGCATCAAGAAGTATCCTGTCGAAAGGCCCGGCATTTTGAAGTTCTGCGACATCGCGGCTGATTATCAGGACCGACCGTACCCCGAGGCTGCCGATATTGTCACGAAGCATGGGTATTCTTTTATCATCCTTTTCGACAGCCGTGATCTCACCTGTGTCCCTCATTAGTTGTGCCAGATGGGTGGTCTTTCCGCCTGGGGCGGCGCAGGCATCAAGCACTTTCTCGTGAGGTTTGGGATCAAGAAGATATGATATCAGCTGAGATGCCTCGTCCTGAACGGCGAAGAGACCGCGCACAAAGTCCAGCTCAGTGTGGCTTCGGGTCTGCTTTAGGGCAATGCCGTCAGGCGAAAATTCGGTCGGCAATGCCTCAACCCCATGGGCGGCAAGGAGAGTAAGCAAATCCTCTCGGGTCGTTCTCAGTGTGTTTGCCCTTATTATCATTTGAGGGATTTTGTTGTTGGCCCTGGCAAGTTGACTTGCTCCGTCTTCTCCGAGCCGGCGTATCCATCTTTTGATCAGCCATTTGGGATGAGAGGTGTTTACGGCTATTCTTGATACCGGGTCTTCAATCGCAAAAGGAGGTTCAAATTTCTTTTTCTGTCTTAGTATGTTTCTAAGGACAGCATTCACCAAAGACGGCTTGCCGTGCCCCGAGGCGGATTTTTCCATCTCCACCGCTTCACTTACCACAGCCCAGTCTGGCACCCTCATAAAATATAATTGGTACAGAGCCGCCCTGAGATTGTTCTGGGTGAAATTGCCTGCTTTGGCCGGGTTCTTAAGAAAATGACCCAGAATCCAATCGAGCGTGTCTCTGAACCTGAGCACTCCATAAACTATTTCCATTAAAAAAGACCTGTCACGCCGGTCGAAGTCATGTGAGAATTTTTCCAGGGCGTGCTTCGGTCTGGCGTCTCCCGAAAATATCTCTATAAGTGCCCTTATGGCTGTTGAACGGGTATCCGGCACGGAAGGATTACTTAGTGTCTGTGTATACATACTTTTTGTCGTCATACCGGACTTGATCCGGTATCCAGGACGTCCCGAAAACACTGGATTCCGGCTTTAGGACTGCCGGAATGACGGGCAATAAGATGACCTTATACACAGACTCTACTTAATATCCTGCTCTGCGGCTGATGTTACTTTCACACCGCTGTTTTTATGTTTAGAAAAAGACATATGAAGAAATAATGCCACTCTTTCAGGGAAATTGCAACGGAACGCCGGGAGAGGAGAGCACCGGTATTATCGACCCGCGCCGGAGAAATGTTTTATAATAAAAAATGGCTATTTTGGAGATCAAAAAATATCCGGCCAGGGTTCTAAAGCAGAAAGCATCTGCGGTAAGCTCGATTGATCAGGACCTGCAGGATCTGATAGATAACATGATCGAGACCATGTATGCGGCGCCCGGCGTTGGGCTTGCGGCCCCTCAGGTGGGGGTGTCCAAGAGGCTGGCGGTTATTGACATAAGCGTCAAGGGCGCTGAAATTCCTCTTGTCGTTCTTATAAACCCTGTCATCATGGCAAAAGAGGGGTCTATAGAATTCGAGGAAGGATGCCTCAGCCTTCCCGAATATACCGCGAAAATTGAACGGGCCGAAAAGGTCGTTGTCCGTTCTATGGACAGAAAAGGCAGAGGGATGGAGATAGAGGCGGAAGGACTCCTCGCTATCGCCATGCAGCATGAGATAGACCATTTAGACGGGGTCCTCCTCATCGACAGAATCAGCCCGATAAAAAGGGAATTTTTCAAAAAACGCTATCATAAGAAAATCAAGTCAGGTAAATAAAGTCTTGCGCATCGTCTTCTTCGGAACCCCAGATTTCGCTGTCCCTTCCCTTAGGGTGCTTCTTGATTCCGGAAACAAAGTTGTAGCCGTGGTTACCCAGCCTGACAGGGCAAAGGGGCGCGGCCGGCATCTGGCTCAGCCTCCCGTGAAAGAACTGGCGCTGTCTAAGGGCATTCCTGTCATGCAGCCGTCCGGCATCAGGGCTGCTTCTTTTTACGAGGAGTTGTCAGCTCTCAGGCCCGAGGCAATCGCGGTTGTCGCCTATGGAAAGATTTTACCTCCCTCAATTCTGAAGCTTCCTCCTCTTGGGTGTATAAATGTGCACGCTTCGCTGCTGCCTGCATACCGTGGTGCTGCGCCTATACAGTGGGCTATTATAAAAGGGGAGGCAAAGACGGGTATCACTACTATGCTCATGGACGAGGGGCTTGATACAGGTGAGGTACTTCTACAGGAAGAGACCCTGATACTCGATGATGACAATGCAGTCACACTGAGCAGCAGACTTTCCGAAATGGGCGCTTCTTTGTTGGCTAAAACTTTCGACGGTCTCAGAAAAGGCTCTTTGAAGCCGAGGCCGCAGACCGGCAACCCGAGTTTCGCTCCGCCTCTCAGGAAAGACGACGGCAAAATAGACTGGTCGCTGCCGGCAAGCAGGATATCCGGTCTAATACGCGGGACCTATCCGTGGCCGGGCGCTTTTTGCTATCTGAAGGGCGACCGGATTGTGGTTGTGAAGGCCTCCGTGCAGGACGGCGAAAAAGCCGGACCGCCCGGCAGAATAGAGAGGATTGGCCATCAAGATGTTCTTGTTTCGACAGGCAGAGGAATTTTGTCTATTGTTGAAGTGAAACCGGATGGAAAGAACTCAATGCCGGCGCCGTCTTTTATGCATGGCCGGCGGCTAAATGAGGGGGCTTTTTTCGATGCTGTATAATGTGCTCAGGGGACTGGTACTTAAGGTTCTTTATCCTTTTCTCATGTTTCTCGCCGCCTTTTTCAAAAAGAGAAGAGAGGGCTTTCAGCAGTTCGTGATCTCGCTAAACAACAGGCTCATCCGGAAACAGAAGTTCAGGACCAGGAAGATTCTTTTGCTGCTGCCTCATTGCCTGCAGATAGACAAGTGCACGATCAGACTTACCCATAATATCTATAATTGCGAACGCTGCGGCAGATGCGAGATAAGAGATCTGATAGGCATTGCTGAGGAAAACGGCCTTAATCTCTTTGTGGCAACAGGAGGCACCTTAGCCAGAAAGATAGTGCTTGAGGCCAGACCTGAAGCCATTGTTGCGGTAGCCTGCGAGCGTGATCTTTCAAGCGGCATCGTAGATACTTTCCCAATGCCCGTCATGGGAATCTCAAACGAGCGGCCGTTCGGCCCGTGCTTTAATACACGCGTCGACCTCGAAAAGGTGAAAGAGGCGATAAAGTTCTTTAGCGGCAACTGAGCCTGCAATATGAGAAGATTGCTGATAATTACGGCTATTTCTATCCTTTTTGTCTCTTGCAGTCTGAACCGGTTTTTGGGCCTTGAACAACCGGGAGCAGGCAGCCTCGCCTACAGGAACCCGCATAAGAACTGCACCGTCTGTCATGAAGAAAGTGCCCTTAAATCCGGGCGGATAGATCCGACGGCCGATTATTCGCCGGACTGTCTCGGCTGTCACGATTATTCGGAAAATCATCACCCCGTTGATTTTAGTCCTCCCGATAAATCCAGCTTTCCCTTCCCGGTTCGAAACGGCAAGGTCACCTGCCAGACCTGCCATGTGATACACGGAGGCGCCGCTCATGAAGGGACCCCGAAACTCCTGAGAGGCGGTCCATATGCCGATCGGAGGACAATCTGTTTCAAATGTCATCTAAGAGACCAGTATTCATCGATCGATCCCCATAATATGCTGAATGAGCATGGCGAAATTAGAGTGGTAAACGGCAAACCTGTCTGTCTTGTATGCCACGCCAGGCAGCCCACTCCTCAAGTGGACTGGACCTCAGATGTGCGCTTCAGGGCAGATGTCGGCTTTCTCTGCTGGCGCTGTCATCCCCCGATGCCGGGTCCTTTTTTTGAGCGGCATTTTCTTGTGAAACCTTCCGCCTCGACCCGCCGGGCCATGGAAGAGTCAGAGGAGAGACTCCTTCTGGTGCTGCCGATGGTGCCCAGGGACCGCATAACATGCTCCACATGTCATAATCCGCATGAGAAAGGCGTTATTCTCCATGGGGGCGCAGCTAAAGGCGCCGACGCCAAAAGCAAATTGCGCAGTCCTTCTATGTGTTTTCTTTGTCACCGGATGTAGTTTTTGCCACCCGGCTTTAATTATTCTTTATTTCCCTTTTTCTCTCAGCGTTTTAGCCATTTCCTTTATTTCCGTAAGATCTCTCTGCATCTCGCTCCAACCATACCATAGTGCGTAATCGGGGTTGCCGTGGAATGTCCCCTGAAATGTCCTCATCCTGTGCTCAAGAAACATGACAAAGAGTTTTTGCTCGATGACGGTCGGAGCGTCATGAAACGTCAGAAGATCGGGAAAGGGGTATGCGTAAGGCTTAGGCTGTTTGAGGATGCCGTCCCGATAGAGGCCGGCAACAGTGGAGATGGCCTCTGCCATGAGCCGGTCCGCATTCTTGATCATCTGGTCTCCCTTTTCGAGTTCGGCCTTTGCAAAGTTGACGGAATGGCATCTGTGGCATATTGCGGTCATCCTGTCTCTTTCCTGCTGCCACTCCTCCTGAGTCAACCTTGCAACACTTGCGGCTTTTACAACATCGAGCCGCGGAGTAGGTTTTCCGTCAGGGGAGAGCACGCCGAGGGCCTGAAGAATCGCTGCACGGTCTGATGCCCATTGTTTGTCATCAGGCATCGGGAGACGGACGGCCAGAAAACCCCAGGCGGTCTTCACGCCATGGTTGCCCTCCGGCATGTGACAGGTCTGGCAGGTCGGGGCGGCGACATCTGCAGTCAATGTCCCGTTCTGTTTCAGCAGGAACCGTACACCATGTTTTGAGCCCGAATACATTTCCCACTGCGGGTGGTCGAATCCCGTATGACAGGTCTCGCAGGCCTGCGGCTGACTTGCCTCGCGGACAGAAAAGACATGGCGCGTGTGGCAGGAGTCGCAGGCAGCATTTCCGAAAATCTGTCCCTCCTTCTTAAGCTTCTGTATCTCACCTTCGCTCTTTACCCCGATCTTGTGGCAGGCACCGCATCCTTTCATTCCTTCCGTGAGCATGATGGGCTGCCAATGGATCGTCGGCATAGCTTCCATCGCCGCCCACGCAACGGCATGTTTGCCCCCCTTGTACTGTTTAACCCTCTCCTCGTGGCATTTTGCGCAAGTTTCAGGCGTGGGTATCGCTGCGTTTGCCACATCGGCGGCAGAGGTGTGTTTGTTGCCATGGCAGGCGTCGCACTCAACAGAGTTCTTACTATGTTTGCTCGCCTGCCAGTCTGTTACAACTTGCGGAGTTACTTTCTTATGGCAGTCTATACAAGGCTCTGCCTGGACACTCATTGACCAAAACAGCACTACGGCAACTATCGCAACAACTCTGGAAATTGCCTTCAGCATTTTATTCCTCCTTCATTTATCAAATGTATTTTTAATTCTACCGCTTTTTCGAAGAATGCCAACAGTCAGTCCTGGAATTAAAGGTGTTGCCAGCAAGGCTTCCGAAGGGGCCGTGAGCTTGACAACAGTCTCTTTGCGACATAGCATGGGATTATCACCCGCAACAAGGAGGTCAGTATGCTGTGCACCGTGGCAAATCTCGACAAAAGACAGCTTGAGGCGGTTCAGTCGCTCGAAAAGAAATTAGGGAAAACAGTGATAGCCTTTTCATGCAAGGACATTCAAGCGACTCAGCTGAAAGAAGGTGAACTCGCGCAGATTAAGGAGACGGAAAAGCAACTTGGTCTCGCCCTCGTCGCCGTAAAATAGCGCCTGAGGCGGAAACATAGACAACTATAATTAAGAGATGGGCTTCAATGGAGAATCATGTGGCAGGAGGATGCTCAGGATGAACAAACTTGTCAATATTGTGTTTCTCTTTCTGGCGATAATGTTGGTGATGGGCGGGTGTGCCTACTACTACCCTTACGGTTATGATCCTGATTACTACCCGGAGAATTACGGTTTTATTGCTCCTTTTTATTATTATTCCCCTCTCGGCTACTACTCGAATTACCCTTACCCCTATCCTTATCCGTACAACTACTATGACTATTACCCGTCGGAGCGATTTTATCTGGGCGAAAGGCCGGAGGACTCCAGGGGGCGGCACTTCGAACCAGGCGAGCGGTCTGGCGGAGAAAGATAAAAAGAACTTATTAAAAGGTGCCTGACGGCTATTGTTTTAATCGACGTTTGAAATTTTATACCGCGGAATTTATTGGCGGGGTGAAAAATTCAATCGTGGCGGGGCCTTTTTAGGTTGCCTTGACATATACTTGGGGCGGTGATAAATTGAATCAGAAGGTGTGGTCGCTTGATGATTGTTGTCTGTGCGACAGCAATATCGAGCGGGGCGTGAAGGTGAAAGAATGAGAACGCTCAG
>JBAIXS010000419.1:0-10189 GCA_037916395.1 Candidatus Sulfobium mesophilum | reverse complement strand
CCTCCAAAAAATGATAAAAACCTATTGAACTGCCCGTCTGCGCCTCGATTTCATCAAGAACCATACGAAGTATGTCATCCAGGGAAAGGTCCGCCCTGTAAGCGGTTTCCAGGATCCTCAGGCGCGCTTGCGCAACGCTCTCCACGCGCTTGCGCACGGTGATCTCAAAGGCATAAATGCGGACAACGCCGAACTCGGGTGTCAGATGAACCGTTTCAGCGAATACTCTGTCCTTTATCTGAACCTCGCGGATAAAGGACTTCTTTTCTTTCTTCTTAAGGTCCTTTAAGATGCTGTCGATATCCTGCGGGAGAAATATGGTGAAGTCCGCCTTGTCCATTCCGCAGTCTTCGAGTATTTTTTCCGCCGATGCGTTGCTGAAGATGATCGCGCCGGAGCCATCCACCTCCAGAACAGGGTTTGGATTTAGCCGGGGGAAGGAGGCGAGATGTCTTGTTCTTTCCTCAGCCCGCTTAAGATCAGAAACATCATTGTAAATGATCACCACGCCTTCAATGCGATTGTCGGAAGTCCTGTACGGAAGAGTAGAGCGGATATACTGGTCGCCGTCGATGGCGATCTCTCTTCTTATCGGCACCAGTTTGTCAAGTACAGCCTTGGCATCGGCTATGAGGTCCGGCCCCAGGTTTTCCTGTGACATGTCGACAATCGGCCGGCCTACATCGGACGGAATGAGCTTCAGCAGCCTCGACATTGCCGGCGTAAACCGTTTTACCCTGAACTGGTTGTCGAGAAAAAATGTCGGAATGTCCGTGCTGGAAAGGAAATTACTTAAATCGTTATTTATCCCCTCCTCTTCCTCGATCTTTGACTGCAGCTGAGCATTTACCGTTATAAGCTCCTCATTGAGCGACTGGAGTTCCTCACGTGAAGTTTCAAGTTCTTCGTTTGCGGCCTGCAATTCCTCATTTGACGACTGGTGCTCTTCATTCAGGTTTTCAAGCTGCCGCATGTGGCTCTGCAGTTCTGCCCTGGTAGCAGAAAGCTCGCTTCCGAACTGGTCGGTTGCGTTTTCATCAACATCGGCCTCTGACGAAACAGCCCGCAGCTTCTCATCAGCACCGTATTTTTCACGGAATATTATAAGGAAGAGATTTTCTCTCAATTTAGAGACCTGCAGGTTGACATGCCTTTTCTTGCCGCCGGTGCCGGGAGGCAGCCACCTGATGGAAACCGGCTTGTCTTCGAGAGCGGCCCTATGAAGCGCTCCTCTTATTCTGCCTCTAAAGTTTTCAGGCAGAAGTTCAATCAGGTTCTGAGTCGGCGCTCCACCAGGCTGGCGTAAATATCTGTTCGTGGGACCGTTGTTATAGATGATGTCATAGTGCTGATTGATCGCCACGGCTACGGGTCCGCTTTTATCGAGCAATTCCTGCTGGATAAAAGCAGTCGTACTCTGTCTATGCCCGGCGGTGGCGCGCGCAGGCGCTGCAATGGACGGCTCAGGGGTAAAGTGGACGGCAGGAAAGGTCCCGGCAGCCTCCGTTGTCTTGATTTTTTGGTAGATGCGGCATCTTTTGTTGCCGAGCGGCCTGAAAAATATGTCTTTCCCGCCGGGAGTTTCGGCATTGCCCAGAAACAGATATCCGCTGTCCTTGAGCGCATAATGGAAAAGGGCGATACACTTCTCCTGAGCCTCCTTTTCGAAATAAATCAGGAGGTTTCGGCAGATGATCAGATCAAGCCGGGAAAAGGGAGGATCGGAGAAAAGGTCCTGTTTGGCAAATACGACAGACTCACGTATTTCCGTGTTAATGATCACAGACAGGCCGTCTGAGGAGAATGTGAAGAACTTTTTCATGTACGCAGGGGGCACATCGGCGATAACACTCCCCGGATATCTCCCCTCCCTCGCTTTCTCAAGAGCCATATCACTGATGTCTGTAGCAAATACCTGTATATCCCGCCTCTTGCCGGCGAGGTCAAATTCATGACGCAGCATCATTGCGATAGAATACGGCTCCTCACCTGTTGCGCAGGCAGGGGTCCATACGCGGATCGGCTGGTCGTCCGAAGCGACAAGCCTCCTGACAACATCCGCATTAAGAGCCCTCCAGGCCCAGCGGTCCCGGAAGAAAGAAGTTACGCCGATCATGAGGTCTGAGGCCAGGTCGGCCGCTTCCGAGTCTTTCTTTGCCATGTTTATGTAACTCTGGACTGAGGATGCACCGCGCAAACCCATCCGCCTTCTGATCCTCCTGTCAAGGACGGTCTTTTTGTAATGGCTGAAACTGTAGCCTGTTTTCTCCCGGATCAACCGTAAGAAGGCATCGTAATGGGCAGGACTGAAATCTCTGTCGGGGTCCTCCGGCGCAGCACCTTTCATTTTCAGTATTTCCACCGCGATATCTTCGGGAGGCAGCACTGCATCCGCCTGACCTGTGGCTGCAGCGGCAAGCGGCATTCCCGGAAACTCGGCAGTAGCAGGGTCCTGTACAAAAACAGTCCCGCCCGCATTTCTAATCGCCCCTATTCCTCTGGCTCCGTCGGTGCCGGCGCCTGACAGGATTATGGCGATAGCCCTCTCGCCTGCCTCTTTAGCCAGGGAAGAGAAAAATTTGTCTATTGGAAAATGCGGGCGCCGGGCCGCGGTGGATACAAAAAAGATGCCTTTCTGAACAGCAACATCCTTTCCCGGGGGGCACAGATAAATCTTACCGGGAAGGACATCCATCCCGTCGGAAATCTCGCAGATCCCGATATCCGGCCTGCGGGTGGAAAGAAGATCGGCAAGAAGGCTCTTGTGTTTTGACGAAAGGTGCTGCATAAAAACAACCGCGAAGCCGAATTCCTTGGGAAGTTCCTCGACAAAGCAATGCAGCGCATTGAGACCGCCGGCAGAAGCTCCGATACCTACGACTGGAAAATAAGCGTCATGATTCCCGTTACCCATTTTTATATCTTGTTTAATTTTACGTCAGCGACCCGGCTGAAAAGATCAAGTCTGCCAACATGACGGACAATACAATTGTATCATATGGCATAAGTATTTCCACCTGTGGTTCTTAATTGTTTTATTATCCTCCCATTATCTGCGTATATTCCGGAATGTTACGGCTAATGCAGGCTATCAATGGTGATGCACGGCCGAGGAGTGCGTTATCTTACAGTAAGTTCCTTCAGTTTCGCATTCCGCGCATTCCATCTGTATGACTGAATGCCTTATGCCCAGGTGAAGGAGTTTGTGTTCAATCTCTTTTCTTACAGTGTCTGCCTCACTTATCTTTTGATCGCTGACCTGCACGTGGGCGGAAAAGGCAGGTATCCCGTGTCCTATCGACCACACATGGACGTCATGCACGCAAACGACTCCGGGGAGTTCAGAGATGAGAGAGGAGATATCTTCCGCGTGAAAGCCGACGGGACTCAATTCAAGAAAGATCCAGAGCGCCTCTTTTATAACCCGCCCCCCTCCTATTATTATCATTACGCCCACCAGCCCGCTGGCGATGGGGTCCGCCATTACCCAGCCGGTAAACTTTATTATAAGCCCGGCTATTATGACGCCGGCCGACGAAACCGTATCTCCCATCACGTGCAGCCATGCGCTTTTAATATTTAGATCCTTATGTCCCCCGCCCAAAATATAGGCCATTGCAAGGTTGCCGACGAAACCTGCCGCCGCGATAATCAGCATCAGCGATGAGTTAATCTCAGGAGGAGACAGCAGGCGCTTATAGGTTTCCACAAAGATAAAAACCGCAATGACAACAAGAGATGAGCCGTTTAGAAGCGCAGCCAGAAGACCTATCCTTTGATATCCATAGGTAGCACGGTAGTCGGAAGGCCTCTTCATAATCAGCGCGGCAACGAGGCTGAGTCCGAGGGCGAAAGCGTCCGTCAGGACATGTCCTGCGTCGCTCAAAAGAGCAAGACTGTTGCTGAGTATCCCGCCGATCACTTCCCCGGCAAGTATAAAGAGCGTGACAACAAGACTCCATACAAGTCTTTTTTCTGGGCTTCTATTCTTCTCCATAATTTATTATAAAACTAGCGAAGGTGGTTTTCACCCGGAATAAGACGTTATACACAGACTCTATTTAAGCCGGAGCACAACGAATAATCAACCCGCGACTCCGGACGGTTATCCGAAGAGGACATAGTCGGCATCGTCGGTCGACACAGCACCGCTTTTTACCTTTTCATAAGGCAGGGGCAGGACTACTCTGAAAGAATAGGGCGCGGTTTTTTTTACCTGCTCCGGAAGCCCCCTTTTCCATGAATGACCTGAGCCGGAAAGGACAATCATTTTCCTTCCGGGATTGTTCTTCATATAGTTGACGAGATTCCAGGCCATTGATTTGTTCCAGAGCATCTGCGCCTCGCAGAAGAAAACAAAAGGCTTTCTTTTCATCCCATGGGCTTCGTATGCATGCTCGATGAAGTCCATATACTCGGGGTCGACGTTGCAGCTGATGCCCCGCGGGAGTTTTGCCAGTTCCTCGCTGCTTAGGGAACTGAACCCTTGTTCGGCTACCTTTTGAGAGATTTTGTCAGGCACGTTCAGGCCGATCATCGGCAGTTTTTTTTCTCTTGCGTAAAGGAAGATGTTTTTGTAGAAAGGCCAGGGGATGCGCCAATTATTGTAATATGATCGGATAAAGGTATTTTCATCCAGGGTGCCTCTCGTCCAGCCATCAAGTATATCCTGATTTTCCGCTCTGAACATCTCAAGCCCTATCCCGGCCCGGACGCCTTTTTTAACCAGACCTTTGATGATGGCAAGTTCCGCCTGATGATCCTGCTCCCTGTCATGAGACTCGCCGACAAAGACGATATCGACCTTGCGTAAATCGGCGACCATTTCCTCGAAGGAAACAACCTTTCCGTCGCTCACCCTCAGGATTTCTTTATAGCCGAGAGGCCCCTCTGCCTTGCCTGAACATGAAAATAGGAAAATAAACAGCAGAGCCAAAGAAATATATTTCTTCATTACAACTATATGGTATCGTGATTGCTTTTGTGTTTCAAGGATGGTGCCTGGAATAGTTGCCACCATTCAGTTATGGATGCACGGAAGAAAGATTCCGGACAAGCCGGAATGACAAACTCAGGTATGGCGCGCCCCCTCTGTCATTCCCGCAAGCGCAGCGCGTCGGGAATCCTTCTTTTGGGTACTCCCTTTAACTCGTAACCGAAAGGTTACTTAACATTTTTCAAAAATGTTCTTTACAACTCCTTTTTAGATGCCATAAAATTTTATCGTCTTATGAATTCATCTATTTGCGTAATAGGAATAGGCGGTTATTCAGGCTCAGGCAAGACGACCCTCATTGAAAAGGTGGTACATCGTCTCAAAGAAGGGGGCTTTTACGTCGGACTGCTTAAACACACTTCCCATCATAAACTTTCTCTGGACGGAGAAGAAAAGGATACAGAGCGGTTTTACAGGGCCGGTGCGGACTTTGTCTTTGCCCACGATCTTCATCAGGGTTTTGCCAGGTTCCCCTTTGAGGATGCCGGAGTATCGGATGCCCTGGCACTTTTCCCAAAAGGGCTCGATGTCGTGCTTGTCGAAGGACATAAGGAATCGGACATCCCCGGAGTTTGGATTTCACCGACCCGCGAAGTTGCTGAAAGACGCAGTATCCCCGGCCGGGCGGCAAAGACCATTATTTACAGAGATGACCCGAAATATGTAGAAAGGGTGATCGAGTATATACATAGCCGGATGGCTGCCTTTCATTCGGACCGCGGCCTGATGGCCGGACTCCTTGTCGGCGGCAAAAGCCGTCGGATGGGAACGTCCAAGACGATGCTAAAGATCGGACATGAGACGCTCGTTGAGAGGTCATCTGGCACGCTTGCCAAAATTGCCGGGAGGACTCTATTCCTGGGCTCGGCGGAACTCCCGGGGCGATTTGGAAGCGCTGACAGGCTGACGGATGCGGCTGGGGTCGAAGGCCCCATGGCAGGCATACTCAGCGCCATCAGATGGGCCCCTGAAAGCTCATGGATCATATCTGCTGTTGACATGCCGTTTATGAATATAAAGGCATGGCAATGGGTCCTGGACCAAAGAAGACCGGGCGCATGGGCGGTCCTGCCTCTTCTTAAAAATGGAGCGAAAGCCGAGACGATGGCGGCCTGCTACGAGCCGATGATTTTTAACGAGATAGAGGCCCTTGCAAGAAGGGGAATAAGGACTTTACAGAAGCTGACTGAACACCCGAAGGTAATAACACCTCTTGTGCCTGAATCCATCTCTCATTCGTGGAAGAATGTCAATACCGAGAGCGAATGGAAAGAGGCGTGTGCTATGATGGGGCAAAAAACTACTTAGCCCATGTATCAAGACCATTCATAAGCTTCTTTCTCGCATTCCACAGATGAAGGGGAGGGGACTGTCTTTGAGCGGCTTCAATTTCTCGTATTGCCCGCCGCAGGCTGGGCGAGAAATTGCCTCGGAGCGGAGCGAGAATGAGCGAAAAGATGGTCTCCTCCCCTTCATCATTTCACGCTCTCTTTTCATCCCGAATAATTTGTGATAGATTGAAATATGATTATGCATCTTTTTCAGGGAAGGCAGCATGTGTGATTCCCTTAATGAACGGTCTGCGCCGGGGATAAAGACAATACCGGTTACAGAGGCGGTGGGCACGGTTTTGGCCCACGATATTACCGAGATCAGGCCGAACGAGTTCAAGGGCCCGGCGTTTAGAAAGGGACATATTGTTCGGCACGAAGACGTATGCCATCTGCAGCGGCTCGGCAAGGAACATCTGTTTGTCCTCAGTATTAAGGAGGACGAAATGCATGAAGACGATGCGGCTTATGCGATTGCCCGGGCGCTCATGGGCGAAGGGGCATCGATCAAGGGAGAACCGAAAGAAGGAAAGATTACGATTGTTGCCGACAGGGACGGGCTTCTGAAAATAAATAAGGACGCGCTTTTTGAATTCAACATGACCGGAGAGGTTATGTGCGCCACCATTCATGACAACAGCCTCGTAAGGAAAGGTCAGCCCGTAGCCGGTACGAGGGCTATACCGCTGGTGGTCAAGCGAAAAATTGTGGAAGACGCAGTGAAGGCGGCAGGGCAAGGAGAAAAGGCGGTCAGGGTTAAGGAAGTCAGGAAGCCGAAGGCAGGAGTCGTCATTACCGGCAACGAGGTCTATTACGGCAAAGTGAAGGATGCGTTCGCGCCGGTAATCACAAATAAGATCAAGTCCTTCGGGGGCGATGTTGTGGGGTTATATTATGCCCCTGATGATACGTCATTCATCGAAAAGAGACTTCGGGAACTGATCGATTCCGGAGCTGACCTGCTGATCACCACCGGAGGTATGTCGGTCGATCCGGATGACGTTACCCGGTTTGCTATAAAAAACCTCGGCGCCTCTGAGATCACTTACGGTTCGGCCGTTCTTCCGGGCGCAATGTTTCTGATCGCATATCTTGAGAAGGGACCAGGGGATCAAGGGGCCGAGGGTCCAAGTGAAATGAATTATCAGTTTTTCGACCACTCGAATCCTCGACCCTCCGAATCCTATATACCCATTCTTGGCATTCCGGCCTGCGGAATGTACGCAAAGGCTACAGTGTTCGATCTTGTTCTGCCCAGAATACTGGCAGGTGAGAGAATTGGAAGAAGAGAGCTTGCCGAACTCGGCCACGGCGGCCTATGCATGAAGTGCGAGACCTGCCGGTACCCGGTCTGCCCGTTTGGGAAATAACCGGCGTCACTAACCCGCATTATTCATAAGCTGTGGAACAAAAAAAGCGGGATATAGTATTTTCGCTCATTCTCACTTCGTTCCGAGGCTTTTGCCTCATTACCTTGACAAAAACATGCTGTAGGTATATCGGCAAAAGAAACCGCTTAAATACCAACCCCCGCTTTTTTCATATGTATGAAATTCAAGCGTATCGAGCGCCCAGGATTTGTTGCGACGGATTTCAAGGTATAATCCATAAATGGTCAAGGCGGTTATTTTCGATTTCGGCGGGGTCCTGGCGGAGGAAGGCTTCAGGGAAGGCCTGAAGGCGATCGCCGAGAAAAACCGCCTCGACCCCGAAGAGTTCTTCAGATTTGCGTCTGACCTTATATATGAAACGGGATATGTAACAGGCACTGCCGGCGAGACGGCTTATCTTGACAAATTAAGAAAAGAAAGCGGGATCAGGGAAAGCAACGAGACGATCAGGGATGAGATTTTCAAGAGGTTTGTCTTAAGACCTGATGTCATCGGGTATGTTGAAAGGCTGAGGGTTGAAGGGCTTATTACGGCGATACTGAGCGATCAGACCGACTGGCTGGATTTGCTGAACGAGAAAGACCCCTTTTTTCATCATTTCAGATATGTCTTTAATTCTTTCAGGATAGGAAAAGGCAAACGGGACCCTTCGGTTTTTGCGGACGTCTGCCTGAAGATGGGACTTAAGCCCGGCGAGACAGTATTTGTGGACGACAACATAGATAACGTCAAACGTGCAGCCGGCGAGGGGCTCAATGCTGTTTTATATACGGAGTTGGGAAAGGTGAAGGAGGAGATAAGGAAGTATTTGACCTAGGGCGAGTATCACTCCAGGCCGCACCGGCGGGCATTCCAAGTATTCTTTTCATTCTATCTCCTGATAACCCGGGTAAGAAACGTTCTTGTCCGCTCTGTATCCGGGTTTGTGAATATCTTCCCGGGCGGTCCTGTCTCTACGATTTCGCCCTTGTCGAATACAACGACTCTGTCCGCCACTTCCCGGGCAAAATCCATTTCATGTGTTGCGATAACTGTTGTCATTCCGTCATTGACGAGGTCTTTGATCACGGCGAGGACTTCACCCACCATCTCGGGATCAAGCGATGACGTCGGCTCGTCAAACAGCATCGCCTCGGGGCTCATGGCAAGTGCCCGCGCAATGGCTACACGCTGTTGCTCGCCGCCTGAAAGCTCGCCGGGATAGCTGTCGATCTTGTGAAGAAGGTTGATCCTTGCCAGAAGCTCCATAGCTTTTCTTTCAGCGTCGGTTTTTTCCATGCCAAGCACCCTCATCGGGGCCTCAATGATATTTTCTCTTACCGTCATATGCGGAAACAGGTTGAACTGCTGAAATACCATCCCGACCTTAAGCCTGACCCTTTGGAGCATCTCCATGTCATGGGCGGACGGTCTTTTCATGTTGATTGAATGAATCTGAATTCCGTCGATCTCGAGTTCGCCCCGCTCGAAGCCTTCGAGTCCGTTGATACAGCGCAGGAAGGTACTCTTTCCGCTTCCAGAAGGGCCGATGCAGACAACTACTTCTCCTTTCTCAATAGAGAGGTTTATCCCCCTGAAAAGCGGCTGGGCATCGAAAGATTTATAAAGGTTGCTGACCCGTATCATCTTTTTCCGCCTTTGAGACGGGCCTCCAGCCTTCGGGCCATGACAGAAAGCGGGTAGCTCATCCCGAAATAAATCAGCGCAACAACAAGCCCCAGCTCGAAAAATCTAAGAGTAGATACTGCCAGTATGCTGTATGTCTTTGTCAATTCGACCATTGCTATGACTGATACAAGTGAAGAGTCTTTAAAAAGGGCGATGAAATCGTTTGTTATCGCCGGCAGGGCTATCCTGAACCCTTGTGGAAGAATGATGCGCCTGAGGCTTTGGGCCTTGTCCAGGCCCAGTGAAAGGGCTGCCTCCATCTGACCTTTCGGCACGGCCTCAATTCCCGCGCGATAAATCTCCGCCTCATAGGCTGCATAGTTCATGCCGAGGCCGAGAAAGGCTGCTGTCAGCGGGCTTAGAGATATGCCGAGATTAGGCAGCCCGTAATAGAGGATAAAAAGTTGTATGAGCAGCGGCGTGCCGCGGTACACCTCAATATAGGCCACAGCAAGAGCCCTCAGCGGAGGCCTGCCAAAGAGTCTGGCCAAGGCAATCACGAGGCCCAGTGCTATTGCGAGAGACATGGATACAACAGATATGACAATCGTTGTTGCGGCGCCCCGCAGGAGGGTCGGGAAAAAAGAGTATAAAGGGGCTTTTTTCGACTGTTCCAGCCCGACATATCCCGTATCCGACATTGATGCAAACAGCTTCTCCTGCTCAGGCGTCCAGAGGCCCCATTTCTCATAGATTCGTTTAAGCTCGCCGTTTCTGAGGAGTCTTGAGAGTATCTCATTGAGCTTCTTAAGAAGTGCATCATCTCCCTTTCGCAGTGCGATTCCATAAAAGCCTTCTCCCAT
>JBAIXS010000418.1:0-2787 GCA_037916395.1 Candidatus Sulfobium mesophilum | reverse complement strand
GCCCAGCAGACCCAGTGAAAGTAAGGTAAATCCAAGGAAATATTGACAGAACGGGTTTTTCGCCCTTGTGTCATAACAGAGTTTGATCTGGCGAATTTGCCCTCTTGGAATAGTCAGGACAGGCCTTTCGCCATCCAGTTCACTGATATTGGTTCCCGTAATTTCTATTTTCGGGCACCGGAGGGAATTATTATTTGCGTCAATTATCAAAGCGTATCTCTCTTTATAGGTTCCGCCTCAGTGACCTTTATAATTATAACTCATTTAACGCAAGAACTGCAGTTTGACAATCCCTCCTGAACGCTGCCTTTTCTGCCGTGCTATAACTTTACAAATCTATGGAAAAGAATATTGGTAAGAATATATTTTTGCCTGAATGGCTATTTTGACTACTGAGCCCTGAAGGCCGGGTTGAAGCATCCTTCTTTCTCCATGCCTCATGCCCGGCCTCTGTTGTTGCAATGAATTATTGACCCGAAATAGTCACATAGAAAGTCGACCCTTCTCTATATATCAGAAGCAACATGCTTTGATCCGGCCTGACGCCGGAGACTGCACTTTCGAAGTCCCTCACGTTGCTGATGCTTTTTCTGTTTACCTCCATTATTATGTCATTGCGCAGCAGCACCCCTCCTGCGGGGCTGCCCTCTTCCACATCGGCTACAATGACCCCTGTTATCTGCTTGGGAAGTCTGAGACTACTCCTGAGGTCCCGTGTAATGTTTTGCACCTGCACACCCTTTAAAACGTTGTCACTTTTGCCCTGGAGTTTTTGCGCCTCAGCCGGAAGTTCGGCCACAGTAACCTTTACCTTTTCAACTTTTCCGTCATGCACCATCCTGAGAGCAACCTCCTTGCCCGGAGGGGTATTGGCCACCATATTCCTGAGGCTCGCGGGGTCTTCCACGTCCTTGCCGTTATAGCCTGTAATAACGTCTCCTCTTTTAATCCCGGCCTTTTCAGCAGGGCTGTCCTCCGTTACGTCTCCGACCAGCACACCTTTTTGTTCTTTCACATTAAACTGCTTCGCCAGTTCAGGTGTGATCTGCTGTATTGAAACGCCCAACCAACCCCTGACTACCTTTCCGTGTTTGATGAGGTTGTCCATCACGGTTTTGACCATGGCGCTCGGTATGGCAAAGCCGATTCCCTGATATCCGCCCGATGTACTGAAAATTGCGGTATTAATGCCGACAAGCTCGCCCTTCACGTTCACTAGCGCGCCGCCTGAGTTCCCCGGGTTGATAGCAGCGTCGGTCTGGATAAAATCCTCATAGTCGGCTATACCGACATTCGCACGGCCTGTTGCGCTTACAATGCCTGAAGTGACTGTCTGATTTAAGCCGAAAGGATTTCCTATCGCAATCACCATCTCTCCCACTTTCAATTTATCCGAATCGCCGATTGAAAGCGTTGGAAGATGGTCAGACCCTATTTTAATAACGGCGATGTCGGTCCTGGCGTCTTTCCCTATTACCTTTCCCTTAAATTCCCTGTTGTCAGAGAGCTTTACCTTTATCTCATCGGCGTCCTTAATCACATGATAATTGGTGAGTATGTACCCCTCCTTATCCACAATGACCCCTGACCCGAGACTAGACTGCTTATATTCCCTGGGTCTCCTCATATTCCCGAATTCTTCTCCAAAGAACCTGTTGAAAAAAGGGTCGTTGAAGAAAGGGGTCGACATCCCGGGCGTTTTAACGGTGTGGGTGGTGGATATGTTGACTACTGCCGGCTTTACGGCGGCTACGACCTCTGCCATTGCCTGACCAGTCCTGGAAAGTATCTCCACCGCCTCCTTGGGTATTTTCGTTTCAGCAGAATAAGCCTTCGAAAACAAAGTAGAATTAGATGAAATAACAAGACCGATAATCACTCCTACGATTGCAGACGTTAATGCGATAACAAGACCTCCCCTGCCGCGTTCCATTTCAGTATCCTCCTTTGAAACCTTATGAATTTTTAAAATAAAGAGATTATTTGAAAAATTTGTGAACAAATTATGAAGAGATGCCGGGACTGTAAGCCTCTAAGTGAGGATGCTGCAGGGTATATGAAAAGCGTATCAGAAAACGTGCGCCTCCGAGCCACCAGGCATCGGAGGCCACGTAATAAAGTTAAGACTACCTTTTAAACCGCCTCAACCGCTTTCAAAGCAGGAAGACTCTTTTTCAACTCCGCCTCTATGCCGCCCTTCAGTGTCATCATCGACATGGGACAATGGCCGCATGCGCCTGTAAGTTTCACCTTAACCACGTCGTCTTCCGTCACATCGACCAACTGCACATCGCCCCCGTCCCTTTGAAGAAACGGCCTGACCCTTTCGATAACTTCCTGCACCTTTGCTCTGTCAACCATATCCAACCTCCTGATTTTGACTTATTTAGATTTCTCCTCTGATTTATCTTAACTTATTTAATCCAGCGATTTAATGATTTATGTCATATGGAAATTCCGCTTCCTTCGGACACCTATTCCGGAGGAGTTCGAATAGCCTACACAGGCATAAATAAGCGAACTTAGACCCAAAATCTCAAGAACGGTTCCTTCCTCAGAAGTCCACATAATTTGATGTCATCAATTAAGTCAATGTTATAACCGCTTATCGACGGATGAAGAAGATCTTCCCCTTCTAAAAATGCCGATATTATGCTAAGAATAGATTTCCTGATATTATGGGCAAAGTGAAGAGAAGAGAACATTCAAAAGGTGGACTTCGCGTAGTCGCCCTATTCGAGGCTACAAAAGGCGCCCTTGTTTTGTCTGTCGGCTTTGGGTTGCTAG
>JBAIXS010000417.1:0-2239 GCA_037916395.1 Candidatus Sulfobium mesophilum | reverse complement strand
TCTGATCGGGTGGGCAAAGAAAAGAAAGAAGCGGGTTTCGGTTCGTCTGGTAAAGGGCGCTTATTATGATTATGAGAAAGTTTCAAACAAGCAAAAGGGATGGCCTCTGCCGGTTTTTGAGAACAAGCGGGAGACGGACAATAATTTTGAAGAACTCGCAGGGATACTCCTTGAAAACGCCGAATTCGTAAGACCGGCTTTCGCTACCCATAATATAAGAAGTATCAGTCATGCTATCGCGGTCGGGGAAGCCTTAAATCTTCCTAAAAGCGCCTTTGAGTTTCAGATGCTTTATGGCATGGGCGAGCCATTGCGAAATGAACTGAGGAAAATGGGGTACAGGGTCAGGGTTTATTTGCCGGTCGGCGACCTCATCGCGGGGATGGCTTACCTTGTAAGAAGGCTGCTCGAAAATACTTCAAATACCTCTTTCCTGCGAGATTTCTTTTCAGAAAGAAGTAGCTTTGAGGAAATAATCAAGACTCCTGAACGGGGGCCTCACGCAACCCCGGAAAGACCTTCCATGGAATTTAAAAACGAACCTCCTGCTGATTTCTCGAAGGCACAAAACAGGGAAAAGATGCGAGCTGAATTGCGGGCGGTCAGGGACGCCTTCGGAAAAAAATACCCTATCCACATAGACGGAAAAGATCTCTTTAAGGAAAAAGAAATAATTTCACGCAATCCTGCCAACCCGGAAGAAATCGTGGGAATTGTTTCCTCTGGCGGCCGAAACGACGTTGAGAAGGCTGCTAATGCCGCTCTTAAGGCATGGGATTCCTGGCGGAAAACCACACCGTCAGACAGGGCGGATTTCCTGTTTAAAGCGGCCGCTGAGCTCAGGAGGCGCAGGTTCGAATTGGCCGCCCTCGAAGTCTACGAAGTCGGAAAAACCTGGAAGGATGCAGACGGAGATATCGTGGAAGCCGTCGATTATCTCGAATTCTACGGCCGGGAAATGATCCGCCTTGGCAAGCCGGCAAATCTGGGAAATTATCCCGGCGAGATTAATACCTATTGCTATGTGCCGAGGGGCGTTTGCGCTGTTATATCGCCATGGAATTTCCCTTTGGCTATATCAACCGGCATGGTTGCCGCAGCCCTCGTATCGGGCAATTGCGTTATCTTTAAGCCCTCGGGATTTTCTCCGGTGACAGGATGGCGGCTCATTGAGGCTTTCAAAGATGCAGGACTGCCCAGCGGCGTGCTTCAGTATCTTCCCGGGCCGGGAGAGGAAGTAGGAGAATATCTGGCTACACACAAGGCAGTGGACGTAATCGCATTTACCGGCTCGAAGGAAGTGGGACTACGGTTGTTAAAACTGGCTGCGGAAACCCGCGAAGGCCAGAGAAACATCAAGAAGGTCATCGCGGAAATGGGCGGCAAAAACGCGATAATTGTCGACGAGACGGCAGAACTGGATGAGACGGTGAAAGGAGTGCTTGAGTCGGCGTTAGGTTTCCAGGGGCAAAAATGTTCAGCGTGTTCGAGGGTTATCGCTGTGGGTGATATTTACGATGAGTTTCTTGGAAGGCTTAAGGCGGCGATTGAAAGCATCAAGGCAGGTAACCCTGCGGACCCGGCCACACTGATTGGGCCGGTAATCGATAAAAGCGCTCTTCAGAAAATAAAAAATTATATTGAGTCCGGGAAAAAAGAGGCCCCTTTATTCTTTTCTCGGGAAGTAAGGGGGAAAGGGTATTTTGCAGGACCCGTAATATTCGTTGACGTAATTCCCTCATCTCCCCTGGCGCAGGAAGAAATCTTTGGACCGGTAATTGCTGTACTTAGGGCAGACAACATAGATGAGGCAATAGAAATAGCAAACAACTCGCAATATGCCCTGACCGGCGGCATCTTTTCAAGGAGCCCGCTTAATATTAGTAAAGTGAGGCAGCGTTTTAACGTTGGAAATCTTTATATCAACAGAAAAATAACGGGAGCCCTCGTGGGCAGACAGCCTTTCGGAGGGTTCGGCATGTCCGGAGTCGGCACAAAAGCCGGCGGGCCCGATTATCTACTTCATTTCATGAACCCCATTTGCCTAGCTGAAAACACGATGAGACGGGGCTTTGCGCCGATAAATTGAACTGGACAAGGGTGCCCTCAAAGGACTCTCAGTGGTTCTTTCTTCCTCTGCAGGTTTCGGCTGTATGCCACCTGATTCCTGCTTTTCAGCTTTGTTGTCTCCACTTATTTTTGTCCTGCCTTCGACCCTCGTCTTCAAGCAAATCTTGCA
>JBAIXS010000416.1:0-2692 GCA_037916395.1 Candidatus Sulfobium mesophilum | reverse complement strand
GCCGTGAGAGGTTCCGCGTTATAAGGTTTTCTGTTTGTAGTTCTAAGGGGAATGTACGGATATAGACCGGCATCTTTCTCTTTGGATCTTTCGAAGAAGACCTGTGCGACAAGATTTGGGTTGGATTCGTCAGGAAAGGTCTCAATGTTTGCATTGTACCCAAGCGCAGTTGATGCGATCATTATATTTTCGAGAAATGCACCGTGCGCAATGAGAGAGGTCCTCTGCTGATAATTATAAAGGGAGGTGTCTCTCTCCGGAATATTCAGAAGCTTCAGTTGCTTTTCGCCCAGTATGACCTTCCACGGCTGACAGTTGTCGCCGGAAGGAGCAAGCAGTGCCGCTTCCAATATCGTTTGCAAACTCACAGTTAGATTTTACCAGAAGAACAAAAAAAGCGAGGGCAAAAATGCGCAGCGGCAGCGATTACAACTCCTTAAGTCTCTTGTAAAAAGCCTTTCTTGAGATCCCAAGGTTCCGTGCAGCCATCGACTTGTTTCCATTGCACATGTGCAGAGCCTCTCTGACAGCGTGAATTTCCAAATCCTTCAGCGTTCTTTTCACTGCAACCGTCTTGGCCTTATGGCCGCGCGTCCACAATTCTTCGGGGATGTCTTTCAGTGTAATCTCTTTTCCCCTGGCGAGGACTATCGCGCGTTCTATGACATTACTCAGCTGTCTGACATTCCCGGGCCAGTGGTATTCCTGCAGAACACTCATCACTTCTGCTGATACGCCCACGGGTTTCTTCTGCTCTCTGGCACAGAACTCTTTCAGAAATTGAGCAACGAGGAGGGGTATGTCATCCTTTCTTTCCCGGAGCGGAGGCACCACAATCTTTACCACGTTTATCCTGTAAAGGAGGTCCTCCCTGAATCTTGCGCCGATTTCCTTATCGAGGTCCCGATTCGTAGAAGAGATAAGTCTGAAGTCAACCTTTATTTTTTTGTTGCTCCCGAGCCGCTCGATCTCCCGCTCCTGAAGCACCCTGAGAAGCTTTGCCTGCAGGGGCAGATCAACCTCTCCGATCTCATCAAGGAGAATCGTTCCGCCCGATGCCTCCTCGAACTTGCCTATCCTGCGCGCGACAGCACCTGTAAAAGCCCCTTTTTCACATCCGAAGAGTTCCGACTCGATCAGTTCTTTCGGCATTGCAGCGCAGTTGATCGCAATAAAAGGCTCCGTCCGCCTGAGGCTGCTGAAATGCAGCGCCCTAGCCACGAGCTCTTTCCCGGTTCCGGTTTCGCCGCAGATAAGTACGCTGCTGGCCGAATCCTTTACCGCCTCGATGGTTTTCATTATCTGCAATATTTGGGGGGTATTGCCGACAATGTGAGTCCCGCCATCCATGGCGGAAAGCTTTCTTTTCAGGAATTCCACCTCCCTCCTCAGGCGTCTCTGTTCAACCGCCCGTGCCAGCACGCTTTTAAACTTCACATAGTCAGGCGGCTTAATAAAGTAATAAAAGGCGCCGTAAGTCATGGCGGAAACTGCGGAATCGACAGTCCCATACGCGGTAAGAAAGATGACAGGAATGTCAGGGAACGTCTTTGAAGCATATCGGAACAATTCTATTCCATCTTTTTCAGGCATTTTCAAATCAGTCACGATGACATCGACAGTTTCCGCGTGCAGAATCTGTATTGCGTAATCCACATTGCTTGATTTGAGAACATCGTAGCCCTCATTTGAAAGTATCGCCGACAGAACGGTAAGGGCGTTAGGTTCGTCGTCGACCATAAGTACTTTGCCCTTATCGGTCTCGTTCATCAGTCCTCTTCTTTCCCTGAACAGGCAGATACAGTCTGGCGACTGTCCCGCCGCCTTTCTTGCTGTTCAACTCCATGCCGCCGCCGAAGCTTTGAAGAATTTCCCGGGTGATGAACAGACCGAACCCTCTGCCCCGATTTTTCTGAGCAGCCAGCGCAGCATCACCGTTAGTCTGGAGTATCCCGGCACCGGTATCGGAAACCTCGAGCAGGATCGATTCAGGACGGGAATGATTTTCCATCCTTGTCCTCACTTTCAACTGCCCGCCAGATGATCCCATAGCTTCTATGGCATTATTCACGATATTCAGAATCGCCTGTTCGAGGTGAAAAGCGTTGGCAATTACCCTCGGGATTCTGCCGTATTCATAGCGGGTCTCAATATTGTGGGCCTGCGACTGGTATTGCGTGAAAATTTCTATTTTTTTCACGATGGCATTGACGTCCACGAGGGAAGGACTAGTGCCCGTAAGGGAAGTCGAAAGAAACCGGGAAATGAAGTTGTCAAGTCGCGCAATTTCTTCCTTTATGATTCCCGTGAACTCAACAAGGTCGGGATCCTGCTGATATCTTTCGCTGAGGAACACGATAGCCCCTTTTATGGCATTCAGTGGACTTCTCACCCCATGAGCAAGGGAGGATGCCGTCTTTCCTATATCGATGAAACGTTGCGCGATATGCAGGTTCTCTGCTTTTGAGCAAGATGAAACGTTCGAAAGAGATACTATTGCTCCCTTAATCCCCTTCTTGTCCGTTATCGGTTCTATTGATATGTCTGCATGAAGACGGTCAATAGGGCAATAAAAACGGTAACCCTTCAAAGAGATTCTCTTTTTCCTCTTTTCTATAACAGATAAGAGGCAATCGTGGTCACCGGACATTATGCGGGGAAACACGTTATAGTATTTTCTGCCGAGGACAGC
>JBAIXS010000415.1:0-8205 GCA_037916395.1 Candidatus Sulfobium mesophilum | reverse complement strand
CTACCCATTATATGGATGAGGCGGAGTACTGCGGGCGACTGGTCCTTATCTATCGCGGCCGGATTGTCGCTTCCGGATCGCCGTCTGAACTCAAACAAAAAGCTATGAAAGGCGAGCTGCTTTTGGTGGAGTGCGGGCAACTGGGAAAGGCCCTGGAATTTCTCCGGATGGGCCCGGGTGTTTTGGATGCCGCCATCTTCGGCAATGCGATCCATGTCGTCGTAACGAGTGCAGCAGAGGCCATCCCGGGCTTGAGCAAATACCTTTCCGGGCAGGGTATTGCCGTTTCAAAAATAGAACCGATAGGCCCCACGCTCGAGGACGTGTTCGTCTCGCTAACGAGCCGGCGCGAGGAATCTCAATAGGAAAAGGACTTTTATTAAGGAGGATATAATCAATTTTGTAATTTATTCGGAAAATCTCCCCACGCCCCCGGGATTATAACTCCCCCTTCCCCCTCTTACCTTAAGAGGGGGTGCCGAAGGCGGGGGCGTTACTCCAAAGAGTCCCGAAAGCTTTCGGGATTTTGGCAAAGGGAGGATAGGAGAGATTTTGTCAAGAGTATTCGTTTACTTATTAACTAGGTAATTATGAAACTTCACAGGCTGAAAGCAATAGTCAGTAAGGAAGTGCTTCAGATAATGCGTGATGCCAGGAGCATCGCGATCGTTGTGGGAATGCCTGTCATTATGATGCTTGCATTCGGCTACGGCATCAGCTTCGATTTGAAGCATCTGCCGGTGTACGTATTCGACCGTGAAGGCAGCCGGCAGAGCCAGGACCTGCTTAAGCATTTCCAGGCATCGGAGTATTTCGAAGTGGTGCAGACGGTGAATAGCTATCCGGCGCTCGTCCGGGCCATCGACGCCGGAGACTGCAAACTCGGTCTTGTCGTCCCTCATGACTTCTCTCACAGACTCAATTCCGGCAGACCGGTGAGCGTTCAGGCATTGATCGACGGGACTGACAGTAACAGTGCAAATATCGCAATTGCTTACAGCCAGGCCGTTGTCCGGAACTACTCGCAGCAAATTCAGTTCGACTGGATCAGGCGGCATGGACAAAGTGCCATCCAGTCTCCGCTTAGCATAGACGCCAGAACCTGGTTCAATGAGAACCTTGAGAGTATGGCCAATATAGTACCGGGGGTTATAGTCATCGTGATGGCCGTCATAGGTACGTTTCTGACTGCCCTGACCATCTCGCGTGAATGGGAAAGAGGCACAATGGAACAGCTCATCTCTACTCCTGTTACAGCATTTGAACTGATGCTCGGAAAGCTGGCTCCCTATTTTGTTATCGGATTACTGGACACCTTCTTATGCACGGCGCTCGGCGTACTTTGGTTCGGGATACCATTCCGCGGCAGCTGGATATTGTTCCTTATCAGCTCCACCCTTTTTCTGATGGTCATTCTCTCGGTGGGTTATTTCATCTCGGTTGTGGCAAAATCGCAGCTTGCAGCCAGCCAGATTTCGCTTTTTGCGACCTTCCTTCCGACGTTTCTCCTTTCAGGATTTTTGTTTCCGATCGACCAGATGCCGGTTGCAATTCAGGCGGTCACTTATCTTTTCCCGGCCCGCTACTACATGACAATCGTTCGTAATGTCTTTTTGAAAGGGTCTGCAATCGCTTTGTTGCTGGACGAACTTATTGCCATGTCGATTATGGCTTTTTTGCTGGTATTTGTCGCAACACGGGTCTTTAAGAAGAAACTTTCGTAGTGAGGGAATATGTTAGGGCGACTGAGACATATGCTCATCAAGGAATTCATCCAGGTCCTCAGGGACAAAAGGACCCGTTTTATGCTGTTCGGTCCGCCGATCGTCCAGATGCTGATCTTCGGGTATGCGGCTACGCTGGAGATTAAACATGTGCCGACTGCAATAGTAGACTACGATAATACCGAGGCGAGTCGCGATCTTATCTCCCGCTTTGCGGCAAGTGAATACTTTGACGTGCGCCATCTTCGCGCGGATCAGAGACAAATACCGATGCTGATAGACCGGGGCGACGTTACTCTGGCAATGCAGATCAATGCCGGCTTTGCACAAAATTTGGGGAAGGGGCAGACCGCGCATATCCAGTTGATAGTGGACAGCAGCAGCTCAAACACCGCACTTATCGGACTCGGCTACGTGAATCAGGTGGCAGGCAATTTTGCCGAGGACTACCAGATGTCGCGTCTTATGCGCCTGTCACCGGCTATGACATCCGGCATGCCGCGCGTCGTGCTGGACCACAGGCCCTGGTATAACACCGATTTATCGGACCGCTGGTTTTTCATACCTGGTGTGATCGGCAACCTTATAATGGTGATAGTCGTAAATCTGACCGCTTTTGCCGTTGTGAGGGAGCGTGAAATCGGGACGCTCGAACAGATTATGGTCACTCCCATCCGGCGCGTCGAATTTATTCTGGGCAAAACGGTCCCTTTCTTCCTGATCGGCCTGCTCGATTCTATTTTAGTAACAGCTTTCGGCACTCTTTGGTTCGGGGTGCCTTTGCGGGGCAGTATAGGCGTGCTGGCAGTCGGCACGATTCTATTTCTCATATGCGTGCTCGCCATCGGTCTTTTTATCTCCACAATTTCGAGGACTCAACAACAGGCGCTGATGACCGCATTTTTCTTCATCATGCCCGCGATCGTCTTTTCGGGTTTCGGCACGCCCATCAGCAGCATGCCGGAGGCGATGCAGTGGCTTACTTACCTGGACCCGCTCCGTTATTTCCAGGAGATATTGAGGAGCGTCTATCTTAAAGGGGTCGGGCTTGATGTCTTGTGGCGGCAGATGGCAGCAATGGCCATACTGGGTATCATTATGCTGACAATAAGTGTTTTTCGTTTCCAGAAATCTCTTGACTAGGAACAAGATAGTCCCTGCCTTCACGCATGTATAATGCGGGTTAGAACGCTGGGAGCCGGCCGCTGAAATAAGGAAATTTGACAATCCGCCGGTCCCGAAAGTAACTTAGAAGATATGATTGCTATAGTAGATTACGGGATGGGCAACCTAAGGAGCGTCGAAAAAGGGTTTCAGAAGGTCGGCGTGGAAGCAAAGGTGACATCCAATCCTAAGGATATTGAAAACGCCCGGGCAGTCGTTCTTCCCGGTGTCGGTGCATTCAGGGACTGCATAAGAAACCTGACCGACCTGTCTCTGACCGAAGCGATATCAAAATCGATACAGAAGGGGAAGCCCTATCTCGGTATCTGCCTTGGTCTGCAGGTCCTCTTCAGTGAATCAGAAGAGTTCGGAAGATGCAGGGGACTGGATATCTTCAGAGGGAAAGTAGTCAGGTTCCAGATAAAGGAAAAGGTCCCTCACATGGGCTGGAATAACGTCAGAATTGCCAAAAGGCCGCCCATATTTTCTGAGGTGCCTGACGATTCATTCTTTTATTTCGTCCATTCTTTTTATGTTGTGCCGGAAGACCGGGAGATAGTCTCTGGTACGACCGACTACGGCCTCTCTTTTACCTCCATGATATGGAAAGACAACGTCTTTGCCACGCAGTTCCATCCCGAAAAGAGCCAGAATCTCGGGCTTAAAGTTTTGGCCGGCTTCGGCGATTTTGTGAAGAAGTCGTCATAGGCCGGAAGCCATCATAGACAATTACGCCGCTTTTCCAGATACCTAGTGTGCTGTCTCGGAAATAATTTGTCATTGTCCGGCTTGACCGGACAATCCAGAAGACTTCGAAGAGACTGGATTCCCTGATCAAGTCAGGGAATGACACTACAGTGAATTTCTGCAAGTTATTAATGAGACAGCACACTAGCAAAAAAATATATGCGTGAGGGTAGCGCCGCTGAAGCCGCTCAGATGCTGCCCTCACGCCACGTTAAACTTCTGCACTCATTACATTCTTTAAAGCGCTGTCCCGAGTTCGTTAACCCTGATATAATAATAGTGATCGAGGCTGATACCATGAAAACTTATACCGGATATTTGTTATTCCTTCTGGTCGCCTTTTTGTTCTGTTCCTGGACCGCGCAAAGAGACATTCACCCGGTTGAAATCCGGGCTGCGAAGGTCATGACACAGGTCCGGACAATCTCTTTATACCATACACCTGAACATGCCGTATCTCTGCCGGTTTCCGGCGCTCTCGCTTCACTTGGCAACCGTCAGTTAAGCGCCAGGTTGTCTAAGGGGAAGTTTCTTGTGGCCAGCCGGCAGATAAGAGATCCGAGGTTTGTGGAAACGGTAATTTTTTTGGTCCAACACGATTTAAACGGCACTGTAGGACTGATCTTAAACCGCCCGACAACGGTCACGTTATCTGAATTTCTTCCGGAAATGAAAGAACAAAGCGTCAAAGAACATTTGACAAATATCGGAGGCCCCGTTGGTATGAACCAGATCACCCTTCTCATTCATTCCAGGGACAAGATCGAAGGGTCTCAGCGGATTATGGATAATGTCTACGTGAGCTGGAGCAAGGCCACGCTTGAGTACCTTATTAAGAACGCCGGCAAAGAAACAAGATTTAACGCATACGCTGGTTATGCGGGGTGGGTCGGGGGACAGCTCGAACATGAGATATCAAGGGGAGACTGGCATGTTGTGCAGGCCGATGCGGCGACTATTTTTGATAAGCCCCCTTCGGCCGTATGGCCGGACCTTATTCACAGCATAGAGGTCATCCGCATCGAGTTATAGGGTCGTGACGCCGTCTTCGAACACGGGATGAAACCGGATCGAGACAAAGAGCAGCTATTTTGCTTTTCCAGCTATCCTGTTTTTCGAGTCGAGTTTTATGACTTTAGGCTTGAACTTCTTTATCTTGTCGTCCGAAAGATACACATAGCAAAATATGATGACCTTGTCCCCTACTACACCTTTCCTTGCCGTCGGACCATTAAGACAGATCTCACGTGAGCCGCGCCTGCCGGCTATTACATAAGTCTCGAAGCGCTCCCCGTTGTTTATATTGCTTATCATCACCTGTTCGTAGGGGAGTATGCCGCATTCATCCAGGATATTCCCGTCGATGGTAATGCTGCCTTCATATTCGAGGTTAGATTCAGTGACAGTTGCCATATGAATCTTCGCCCTGAGCATGCATCTCAGCATAAAAAACCCCCGCTGCTTCTCATTCGATGATCTTGGGCACCCGGTAAAATTTTTCGGTTTTGTCGGGAGCGTTTAAGAGGGCCTCTTCTCTGCTAAGCGAAGGAGCAGGGACATCATCCCTGGTGACATTGTTTAAGGCAATAACATGGGACGTAGGCTCGATGTCTTTCGTGTCGAGTTCATTGAGCTTTTCCATGTAATTGAGTATGCCTTCAAGCTGGCCTCCGAAAAGTTCCTTTTCTTTTTCAGAGAGGGACAGGCGGGCCAGATGCGCGATATGCTCTATCGAGATCTTCATATCGCCTCTATATCTTTGTCAGATTGGCAAGTTTCAGAGAGAGTCTTTTCAGTCCGATATTTGGGAAGTTGACCATGACCTTCTGGTCTTCCCCGTCGCCGTAGCAGTCGCGGATCACGCCGATTCCCCAGACAGGATGCTTCACCCTGCAGCCGGAGGCAAACAGGGGCTTGACCTTCTTGACCTCGGTCTTTTTCTTATCAATCCTGCCCCGAAATGGATGAGGCTCGGCAACTTTCTCGATCCACTGACAGTAGTTTTTGGGCATGTCCCTGAGGAACCTGGAAGGCTCCTGGTCCTGTATCCTGGAATATAACCTTCTCCTCCGTGCGCCTGTCAGCAAAAGCAAGTCCTTTGCGCGTGTCATGCCGACATAGAATAATCTGCGCTCCTCTGAAATCTCATCCTCATTTTCGTTCGCCTTGAAATAGGGAAGGATTCCCTCTTCCAGACCGACAACAAAAACAACCGGGAATTCGAGTCCTTTGGCATTATGAAGCGTCATAAGCGATATGCGGTTTTCTCCGGACGACTCATCCATATTCGTAAGCAGGGAAGCCCTGTCGATAAAATCGCGGATATCCCTTCCTTCGGCGGAAGCTATCAATTCATCCAGGTTCTGTTTTTTCTCCTCATCGAGTCCCGAAGCGTAGCCGGTTTTATCGATAATTGCCTTCAGCAGGTCAGAGGCTGAATCAAAAGATGCTGAAGAGAGTTTTTCCGTCAAATTGACAAAACTCCCTATCTTCTCCTTTGTGGAAACAACGATGCCGTTGTTTTTCAGACAGGCCTTAAGCGTATCATAGAGACAGACCGACTTCTTCTTTGCCTCATTTTCGATCTTCGAAAGAGTCGCAGCCCCAATGCCCCTCGGCGGGCAATTTATGATCCTTCTCAGGCTGACATTGTCGCCGTGATTAAGGATCAGCCGTGCGTAAGCGATAACGTCCTTGATTTCTTTTCTCTGGTAAAAACTTATGCCGCCTATAACCTGGTATGGCAGTCCCATCTCGCGCAGGCCGTCTTCAATGGCCCTGGACTGAAGGTTGACGCGGTAGAGGATCCCGATGTCCCTGAAGGAAAAAGCCTCTTTGAGATATAGCTCCTTTATAATCTTCGCGATATGCTTGGCCTCTTCCTCCTCGTTGTTAAGCCAGCAGAAGTGGACCTTTTCACCCCTGCCCTTGTCGGTCCAGAGTTTCTTGGGCTTTCTGTTGGGGTTGACAGCGATAACGGCGTTGGAGACGTCCAGTATGTTCTGCGTGGAACGGTAGTTTCTTTCAAGTCTGACGATCTTTGCGCCGGGGAAATCCTTTTCAAAATTCAGTATGTTGCGGACATCCGCGCCGCGGAACTTGTATATGCTCTGATCGTCATCGCCGACAGCGCATATATTCTTATGTGCCTTCGCGAGCATCCTTATCAACTGGTACTGCGCATAATTCAGGTCCTGGAACTCATCCACAAGAATACGCGGGAACATCGACTGATATCTCTTTAAGATTTCGGGATGCGTCTTAAGCAGCCTGACAGTAAGCATGATCAGGTCGTCGAAGTCCAGTGCGTCGGACCGCTTAAGTTCATCCTGATATCTGACATAGACCTTAGCCAGTTTTTCGTCAAAGCCGAAACCGTCGCCCGAAGAAAGAAAATCTTCCGGCCCCACAAGCGACGCCTTCAGAAAATTGATCCTCGTCGACACCCCTTTATAGAGGGCTTCGTATATCTTGAACTCTTTCAGTATGTGGCGTATGAGATTGCACCTGTCGTCCTCGTCGTAAATGGAGAACTCAGGGCTGTAGCCCAGAGACTTGATCTCTTTTCTTAATATTCTGCAGCACTGGGAATGCAGCGTGCCGATCCACGAATGCTTTAATTCCCTCCCAAGGAGGCCGTGGATCCTCTCCTTCATCTCGTTTGCCGCTTTATTGGTAAAGGTGACGGTAAGTATCGATTCAGGTAAGGTTTTATGGGCCTTAATGAAATGCGCATATTTATGGGTAATTACCCTTGTCTTGCCGCTGCCTGCGCCGGCCAGCACCAATAAAGGACCTTCGTTATGTTTCAGGGCTTCGTTCTGCTGCGGGTTTAGGTCGTGCATTAAATTCTCTTTAGACATCTTTCATCCCAAGCGTTATAGAATAACAAATTTATCCCTCCTAAGTCTACATTACGCCGCGGAATCACCGTTCTATTCGACAGTAACGCTCTTGGCAAGATTCCTCGGCTGGTCTACATCACATCCCCTGAGCACACCTATGTGGTATGCGAGAAGCTGAAGAGGGACCGCAAAGAGTACGGTGGCAAGGAACCTGTTGGTGTCCGGAACGATGATACAGTTTTCCGAAATTTCACTGACCTCTCCGGCGCTCTCCGCGGCTATCGACACAACTCTTCCACCCCTGCTCTTAACCTCCTGGATGTTGGTCAACACTTTTTCAAACAGAGCATCACGGGGAACAAGGACAACCACCGGGAGTTCTTCGTCGATCAGAGCGATCGGACCATGTTTCATCTCCCCGGCCGGATATCCTTCAGCATGGATATAAGATATTTCCTTCAGTTTAAGCGCGCCCTCAAGCGCGATAGGATAATTGATACCCCTGCCCAGATAAATAAACCCTCTTGCCTTGAAATACTCCTTCGCAACAGCCCTGATCGCCTCGTCAGCGGCAAGCGCCTTTTCGACTTTTCCCGGAAGCAGGATGAGTTCTTCAAGCAGTTCCCTGCCTTGATCAGATGTCAGCGCCCCGCGCAGACGGCCGAAGGCGACTGCGAGCAGATAAATAGCAGTGACCTGCGTAAGGAACGCCTTCGTGGACGCTA
>JBAIXS010000414.1:0-3551 GCA_037916395.1 Candidatus Sulfobium mesophilum | reverse complement strand
AATTTCATATATTTTAGAACATATGGCTGTCAAACTAGGGCAATTACTTGTAGCCTCCAGCATTATCACTGAAGAGCAGTTAAAGCAGGCATTGGGGACACAGAAAAAAGAAGGGGGAAGACTCGGTACAAATCTCGTCCGGATGGGTTTTGTTTCCGAGGACAAACTTGTAGCTTTTTTGAGCAAGCAGTTCGGTGTCCCGGCCATTAACCTGAGCGAATATAAAATAGACGGGGCAGTCCTTAAATTAATACCTTCCGATATGGCCAAGAAATACCTGATCATGCCCGTGGCCCGTGTAGGTGCGACCCTTACAATCGCGATGGCAGACCCTTCGAACGTCTTTGCCATCGACGATGTAAAATTCATGACCGGTTACAACGTGGAAGTAGTAGTTTCGAGCGAATCCTCAATCATAGGCTCTATCTCGGCCAATTATCTGGGCAAGGGAGACGGGGCACTGGCGACATCGATCGCTGCGACGGCGTCATCCATGCAGATACAGGCAAAAGACTATACCATGACCGACGATGACCTTTCAGGCGGCTTTGACACCGCAACTTTTGATGAAAGCCCCAGTGTGAATGTCGATGAGTTTGACAAGATTGTGGGAAGCGCCCTGGATAACGTGGATGTTTTAGAGGATAAAGAAGAAGGCGAGGTCATCAAAGAGGTCGAGGCGCCGATAGTCAAACTCGTAAACGGCATCTTCGTCAACGCCATAAAATCAGGGGCAAGCGATATTCATGTGGAGCCTTATGAGCATTCCCTGCGTGTCAGATACAGAGTGGACGGAGTTATGTACACTGTCATGAACCTGCCCACAAAAATTAAGGCGGCTCTTACCTCCAGGATAAAGATAATGTCTAAGCTCGACATCGCAGAGCGCAGGCTCCCGCAGGATGGCAGGATTAAGCTGAAACTCGGCAAAAAACGCGATATAGATTTCCGCGTCTCCGTGCTTCCGACCCTTTTTGGCGAAAAGACCGTACTCAGGCTCCTTGATAAAGGGAACCTGCAGGTCGACTTGACAAAACTGGGATTTGAGCAGTCCGCCCTCGATGACTTCATGGATGCGCTCAACAAGCCATACGGCATGATACTGGTTACCGGTCCTACGGGAAGCGGCAAGACCACGACACTGTATTCCGCACTGAACTACCTCAACAAACCCGACACAAATATTATGACAGCCGAAGACCCCGTGGAATTCAATTTCATGGGTATCAACCAGGTCCAGGTGAAGGAGGAAATCGGCCTGACCTTTGCCGCTTCGCTCAGGTCCTTTCTGAGGCAGGACCCTGACATAATAATGGTAGGCGAGATCAGAGACTTCGAAACGGCTGAGATTGGAGTGAAGGCCGCCCTTACAGGCCATCTCGTGCTCAGCACTCTTCACACAAATGACGCACCGGGCACTGTCAGCAGACTCTTGAATATGGGCATCGAACCCTTCCTTGTTTCTTCTGCTGTCATACTGATACTGGCACAGAGGCTGGCCCGAAAAATATGCCAGCAGTGCAGGGAAGAAGAAAAGATACCTCAGGCAGCTCTCATCAACGCGGGCTTTACCGAGGAAGAGGCAAAAGATGCAAAATGCTATAAAGGCAAGGGATGTCCGACATGCAATGGAACCGGCTATAAAGGCAGGGTGGCCCTCTACGAAGTCATGCCCATTAAGGACGAACTCAAGGAATTGATCCTTGAGGGCGCCTCGACGGCCGAAATAAAGAAGGCTGCAATCCGCCTTGGAATGAAGACTTTGAGGATGAGTGGAATCACCAAGGTTAAAGAGGGCGTGACAACTATGGAAGAGATTATGAGAGTCACTTTCGGAGACTGAAGGAGTTATTGATGGCAAACATATACGACCTGTTAAAAACAATGATCGAAAAAGGCGCTTCCGACCTTCATATAACAACGGGCAGCCCGCCGAGGTTGAGAGTTGACGGGAAACTTATTCCCCTCGACAATCCCCCCCTTACGCCTGTTGAAACGAAGGCGCTCTGCTACAGTATTTTGACTGACAGCCAGAAGCATAAATTTGAAGAGCATAACGAACTTGACCTTTCTTTCGGGGTAAAGGGCCTCAGCAGGTTCAGGGGCAACGTTTTTATGCAAAGAGGTGCTGTGGCCGGTGCCTTCAGGACGATCCCTTTTGAAATCAGGACATTCACGGATCTGGGACTTCCAGAGATAGTCAACGACCTTGTCAAAAAACCCAGAGGACTTATACTCGTTACCGGTGCCACGGGAAGCGGCAAGTCTACGACTTTGGCCGCTATGGTCGACAGGATCAACTCCGAAAGATACGACCACATTATCACAATAGAAGATCCTATTGAATACCTCCACGGGCACAAGAAATGTCTTATAAATCAACGTGAAGTCAACGCGGACACCAACTCTTTTAAAGCTGCCCTGAGATATGTTCTGAGGCAGGACCCCGACGTCGTCCTTATCGGCGAGATGAGGGACCTTGAGACCATAGAGGCGGCGCTCACCGTTGCTGAGACAGGCCATCTTACCCTTGCAACCCTCCATACGAACTCGGCTGTGCAGACAATAAACCGAATAATCGATGTGTTTCCTCCTCACCAGCAGGAGCAGATCAGGGTCCAGCTTTCTTTCGTGCTTGAGGGCATACTGGCTCAACAGCTTATACCTAAGAAGACAGGCGTCGGAAGAGCTCTGGCCGTTGAACTTCTGGTGCCTAATCCAGCCATCAGAAACCTTATAAGGGAAGACAAGATACACCAGATATATTCGATGATGCAGACCGGGCAGGCCAAATACGGCATGCAGACCATGAACCAATCTCTGGCGGAACTTTACTCAAAAGGGCATCTTTCCTACGAAGATGCTATTTCAAGATCCATAGTGCCTGAGGAATTAATCAATATGCTCCAGAAGGCAGCTCACGCGCCGTCTGGACGGGGGAGGTAATATCGAAATGGCTAATGTTTTTGAATGGTCCGGGAAGACCGTCAGGGGGACCATTGAAACCGGAGAGATGCCCGCCGGCTCAAAAGAAGAGGTGATGGCCCTTCTGAGAAAAAGAAATATTACCCCCACGCTGATTAAACCGAAGGAACCGAAGAAGTCGGCTTTTGCCGCCCTGGCGGCCCTGGGCGGCGGCGTAAAAGACAAGGACATAGTCATTTTCACAAGGCAGTTCGCTACCATGATAGACGCCGGACTTCCCCTTGTCCAGGCCCTGGATATACTTACGACACAGGTGGAAAATAAATTTCTGTCCAGTACGCTGGCCGCGATCAAGGGTGACGTTGAAGCGGGCTCGACATACGCAGACGCCCTCAGAAAGCATCCGAGGGTGTTTTCTGAACTATACGCAAATATGGTCGCTGCGGGTGAATCAGGCGGCATTTTGGACACGATCCTAAACAGACTGGCCGCTTATATTGAAAAATCGATGAAGCTTAAGAAAAAAGTAAAGGGCGCGATGGTATATCCTATAGTAGTGTCTACTATCGCGGTAGCGGTCATCGCGGTCATAATGATATTCGTCGTCCCGACGTTTGCAAAGATGT
>JBAIXS010000413.1:0-6551 GCA_037916395.1 Candidatus Sulfobium mesophilum | reverse complement strand
TGGTAAGGGAAATAGAGCGTGAATATGGAGCCGCTATCAATGCCATTTTCCGCCTTGATAAAACCTCCGTGCTCTTCCATGATCTTCCTCGTGATGGATAGCCCCAAACCGGTGCTATGGGAGGCTGTCCTTGTCGAAAAAAAAGGCTCAAAGATAAGAGGCAAGGTTTCCTCGGGTATACCCGGGCCCGTATCTGACACCCTCAGAAACATATAGGTCACTTCGTTGAATTCCTCCCTGCCTGCCGTTACTGTCAACAGGCCGCCGTTGGGCATCGCATCAACAGCGTTGTTTAGAAGATTTCGGAAAGCCTGCCTAACCTGGTCCTTGTCTATAAGCACCGGCATCATATCTTCCTGCATGCTTACGTCGACCTTTATAGACTGTTCACTAAAGAGGTTATCGTACACTTTAAGGGCATCCTGAGCAACATCCCGGAGATCATTTTTTTCCAAAATGCTTTTTATGTCCCTTGAAAAGGTGAGGGTATCCCTCAACACCTTTTCGAGCCTGTCGACTTCGGCAAGAATAATCTCGGAATACTCTTTCTCTTTTGGGCCGGCCGCAATCTTATGCAGCCTTCGCGCAAAACCGCCGACCGCTGTAAGGGGGTTTCGTATCTCATGAGCAACGTCGGCCGTCAGTCTGCCAAGCGATGCAAGTTTCTCAGCCTGAATGAGCTTGTCCTGTGAGCTCTTCAACTCCTCGGTCTTTTTGGCGATCCCGTCTTCAAGGGCCTTCGTCCAGTTTTCCGTCCTCTCCCTGGCCACCTCGAGGTCCTTTGTCATCAGGTTGAAGGTGTCGGCCAGCTGCCCCATCTCGTCACCCGAACTAACGGACACGGCCTGCTTAAGATCGCCTTTGGAGACTTTATGCATGGCATCAGCTATCAGTGAGACGGGTCTCAGAACAAACCTGCTTAGGATCAGATACAACACTATTGCGCTCACTGCCATAAAAGCAGCGGCGAAAAACGAGATGTTGAGGGTCAAACGGCGGATAGTATTGTCTACGCCCGCGAGCGAAAAATTAGTCTGCAAAATTCCAAGCACCTTTTGCGCCGGCGGGTGGACATGACACTCTGCTATGTAACATGAAGGCGCGTTGTAAATAGGTTCTACAAATGTCAGGACCCTGTGCCCTCCTTTGTCCCGGATCAGCCATTGCCCGTCGCGCTTGAGCGTTTCGGCCGGCTCCGCCGAGCCTATATGACAGCCGCTGCAGGCCATCTCTTTTATATCCGCTGCCCGGCCTATTTCCCCTGGTTTTGAAGAGTAGGATATACTACCCCTTCCGTTGAATATGCGGATGTCCTCAATCTCTTTTCTGGAGCTAACCTCTTCTATAGTCTGTTGTATTGCGTCACGATGAACCGTAAGCATGCTGTAACGGGTACCTTTCCTGAGAAACTCGGAATAGGCGGATGCATCGTTTATCGCCTCCTTAATCAGGTTTTCTCTGGTTGCACTCATAAGAAGGTACCACGAAGATCCACCCCCGATGAGGATAAGCATTGCAATTGAAAAAATAAGTTTAGCCGCCAGGGATTTCCTGACATGACCAAGAGAGAAAGCAATCTTATTCGAACTTTCCATGACAGCTATACTTTATATTAACTTTTTCACTCGCTGAAATATCAAACAAAAGGCTGCCGGGTCAGCCCCGCCGGCAGACGGGCCAGCCATACCTCCTTTTTCTGCCTTTCTGATATCACGCAGGCCATTCTGATATAATTAGAAATGGGCGCCGGGACAAATACAAAAGCATCCCCTATCTTCGACACTTTTGATTATCTCAATATTGCGGCGTTTGCAGTTGATGAGCAGAGGCTCATCATATCCTGTAATCTTGCCGCCTGCAACCTTTTTCAGTATTCTCAGGACGACATGGCCCGCCGCAGCCTCCGTGAACTCCTAAATATAAGCTCCGATAAGGCCGGGGGAGATTTCCTAAGTTATGAGTGGGCCGGCTGTTCTGAAAATACAGAGGGAAACGTCAGCCGCTTCGATGCTGTATGCAGGAAGAAAAACGGCGACACCTTCTTGGCCGAAGTGTCCCTGATACCTGAGCAGAACTGGGGCGTGCGGCTGGCCGCCATACGCGACATATCAAACCAGAGGAGGCTCAGACAGAGGGCCGCCCAGAGGACAAAGGAGCTCTCGATATTCAATACCTTTGCTGCAATCCTGACGAGCCACGCAGATGCGGCATCGATCATGAGAAAAACCATAGAGATGCTTCTTTCGATGATGGAAGCGGACGCCGGTTGGATATATCTTATGGATGATGAAACAACTGAACTTACTTTGCAGTGGCAGCGCGGCTTCAGCCGGAACTTTGAAGAGGATATAAAAAGACTTAAGCCAGGCGAGTGTTTCACAGGCAAGGTCTTTGCCTCCGGGAGACCCCTTCTTGTCAAAACGGCAGCAGATGATCCGAGGGTCACCCGCAGAGCCGCCGGGATCCAAAGCATGGCAGGTGTGCCTATATCATCACGAGGTGTAGTTATGGGTGTCCTAGGCATAGGCAGCACAGAGTCATCTTATTTCACAGCAATGGACATACAGCTTTTGTCGACGATAGGCAGTCAGCTTGGCGTTGCGATTGAAAATACGAAGCTGATCGGACAGCTCCAGGAAAAAATGAAACAGATCGAACTGATAAGTGAGCTCAGCGGCATTATCAATTCGAGCCTGAGCATCGGGACGATATTCAGGATCATGGTGTCTGAAATAAAGAAACTGGTAGGCTATAGCAGGGCGAGCCTTCTGCTATTTGATGAGAAGGGCAACAACCTTATTATTTTTGCTCTTGACACCGAGATGAAGACAGCCATGAAGAAAGGCGTTAAGGCCCCGCTTGCGGGCACAAGCGCAGGATGGGTCGCAACAAACAACACTCCGTGGGTCAATCACGACCTTGCAGAGCCGAAATTCCCGCTCGACAGGAAGCTCTACGACGAGGGCATACGTTCGACAATCAGCATACCTCTTTTTCACGACAAGGTGCTGGGCGTTTTCAATCTCGACAGCACGGAGCCTGACTACTACTGCGAAAAAGACCTGGGGGTGCTTCTGCCGGCCGCAAAGCACATATCTATAGCTTTGGAAAACGCCCTTCTTTTTGAGGAGGTCTCCCGTGAAAAGAAAGAGTGGAAAAAGACCTTCGATGCAATCACCGACATGGTATGGATTGAAGACGGCAGCCAGAGGGTTATAAGAGCCAACCAGACCCTGCTGGCGAAGACAGGGTTTTCATCCAAGGACATTGCGGAAATACAATGCTGGGACATCCTTGAGAAGATTGGCATTAGCGGCGCCGGTTGTCTCTGCTCAGACACGATATCGCAGAAGAAACCTTCGTTCAGGGAACTGAAAGGCCATGCGGCAGGTGTATTTCATTTCTGGGCTTATCCCCTCATTGACGAAGAGGGTAAGATATACGCGATAGTGCACTACCTGAAAGACGTGACAGGCCAAAAGAGACTTGAACAGCAGCTTATCCGTTCAGACCGTCTCGCTTCTTTGGGGACGCTCGTTGCCGGAGTGGCCCATGAGATAAACAATCCTCTGGGCATTATCGCAGGATACTCGGAGGCGCTGATAGAGAGGGCCCAGGACAAGACACTTCTGGCTAATCGGGAGTTCGAGGACTTCCCAGAATATCTCAGGACAATACACAATGAGATCTTCAGGTGCAAGAACATACTTCGCAGTCTGCTCGATTTTGCCAGACCTTCGTGCGGCACTTTCAGGCAGATTGATATAAACGAGTTGATCAAGGAGGTGATACTTCTTGTAAACCATAAGGCCAAATATCTTCAGCACCGGATTGAACTCAGACTCAAAAGGGAACTGCCGAAGATTCATGCCGACCCCGGAAGCCTGAGACAACTGTTAATGAATATCATCATTAACTCGATCTATTTTACCCCGGAAAGAGGACGCATTATTGTCCGAAGCGAAGAAGACAAAGGATCGGAGTTCGATCCCGGCCCGGAGAGGATAAAGGTATCTGTTTCCGACACAGGCAAGGGCATACCACGAGGCCTTATCAATAAGGTTTTTGATCCTTTCTTTACGACAAAGCCTGTCGGCGAAGGCACCGGCCTCGGCCTTGCCATATGCCATAAAATAGTAGAGGAGCATGGCGGCAATATAGATATAGAAAGCGAAGACGGAAAAGGGACTACATTAATTATCAGGCTGCCCTCAAATGCAAGAGTCGATACGAGTATTGGTAGTTGACGACGAAGAACCCCTGAGGAGGCTCCTGAAGAAGGAACTTGGGAGAAAGGGGTTCTTTGTTGAAGCAGCGGCCGACGGCGGTTCGGCACTTGAGATTCTGAAGGAAAGCACCTTCGATATCCTCCTCCTTGATATCATTATGCCCGGCATCGACGGCATCTCACTGATGAAAAAACTCCAGGCGGACCCTTCTTCACCCGCGATCATAGTCCTGACGGGCCGTGCGACTGTGGAGACAGCAGTCGAAGCCATGAAGCACGGGGCTTACGATTACCTTACTAAACCATATAAGCTGGATGAGCTTGTTATAGTAATAAACAGGGCATACGAATACGGCAAACTGAGCATCAAGAGCCGTCTTCTTCAGCAGGAACTTGTCCGAAAAGAGTCGCCTGCTGAATTCCTCTGCGCCAGCAGGCAGATGAAAAACATCCTTGAGTTGATAAGAAAGATTGCGCCTACAGACTCTCCTGTCTTTATCCAGGGGGAAAGCGGCACCGGCAAAGAGCTTGTAGCCAATACAATCTGGCGCCTGAGCAAACGGGGCAGCTTCCCCTTTATTGCCCTTAATTGTGCTTCTCTGTCGGAAAATATTATTGAATCGGAGATATTCGGGCACGAGAAAGGAGCCTTCACAAACGCCTACCAGACAAAACACGGCATCGTCGAAGTAGCCGACAAAGGCACTTTGTTTCTTGACGAAATAGGAGAAATGCCCCCGGGGCCTCAGGCGAAACTTCTTCGGTTCCTCGATTCCGGAGAGTTCAGGAGGGTGGGCAGCAACAAGGCACTCAGGGTCAATGTAAGACTGATAACAGCGACAAACAAAAAACTGACCGAGCTCGTAAAAAAGGGCCAGTTCAGGGAAGACCTGTATTACCGCCTGAATGTGATTAACATCTCAGTCCCGCCTCTCAGGGAACGACCCGATGATATTCCCGTACTCGCCGCCCATTTCCTTTCGAAATACAGCCGCGAGCTGTCAAAACAGACAAAGAAGTTCACACCCGGGGCGATGGAGACTCTCTGTAATTATCCCTGGCCCGGAAATGTCAGGGAGCTTGAAAACGTTGTCGAACGCGCAGTTATCCTCTCTGATGCCGGAGATATAGATGCTGAGGACCTCGCTATGCCTGTGCAGCCGCTGAAGGAACTTGGCGCAAACCCGTCACTGGAAGAGATAGAAAAAGACTATATTCTGAGGGTTCTCAGAGAAGCCAACAGCAATCAGTCCAAGGCGAGCCATATCCTGGGCATCGACAGAAAGACCCTTTACCTGAAGCTTAAGAAATACGGCATCGGCTAAGCGGCAAAAAACAAAAAAGAGCCTGAAATATCAGGCCGCTTGCTGGTTACTGATAGGAGAACCAACTAGGATTTCTCCAATAATTAATCTTTAAGCGCTATAACTAATATTCTCAAAATGGTATTTAAAACTTCCCTATTCCGTCATGCCGGAGGTCTTAATCCGGCATCCAGCGACTTTTAAACCTCCGATTCCGGCTTTCGCCGGATTCGATATGAGCTAAGGCTCACAAAGGAGAATGAAAATAACCGGGGGCCGTCATACCGGCGCAAGCCGGTATCCAGTGCCGCTGCTTAAAGTCTCTGGATTCCGGGTCAAGCCCGAAATGACGACAGAGAATCATTTTCGGGTCAATGACGAAAAAAGTGGGGGAACTCCCGCGGGTCAAATGTATTGCATTTGGACGGCAAAGAGAGATATCATTTATGATATTACTTTAGGAGGGATAAAATGGATCTGCTGGAAGAAATTAGAAAAGTTGCTTACGAATTATATGAAAAAAGCGGCTGTATCGGAGGCCGCGAGGTTGAAAATTGGCTCGCTGCTGAAAAAATCGTAACGGCCCGCCATGCCCGGCTCAAGCAGCCTGCCGCTTCACAGACTGTAAAGAAAGTCACCGGGACAAAAGTCAAAAAAGAGGCAAAGAGCCCTGAAACTGAACCTAAGAAAACAAAAACCGCCTCAAAAAAGACAGTCACAAGGAAAAAAATTAAGCCTGTGAAATAGGCCGGTTATTGAATACGCAGAAAGAACATCTTTAATATGCCGGGAGCGCAGTCATGAAGAATACTGAAGAAAAATATCTCAAAGAAATTGTCGCACGGAGGACCGATCTTTTCAAAAGGAAACCGGAGGCAGCGATTTATAAACCCAGGGTATCGTCACAACACATAAAAAGCCTTTATACCGAAACCAAAGTCAGGGAGCATCTGGTCAAGGCTGATTATCCCGTGCCCGCGGGCGGCAGCGACCAGGCCCCAAACCCGATTGAACTGCTT
>JBAIXS010000412.1:0-6622 GCA_037916395.1 Candidatus Sulfobium mesophilum | reverse complement strand
AGTTCGATCTCCTGATCCTAGATCTTATGCTTCCTGGAATGACCGGCATGGAGATCTGCCGGGTTCTGCGAAACGACCCAAATACTAGAGACCTGCCGATCATTATGCTTACCGCAAAGGGCGAGGACGTCGACAGGGTTTTGGGGCTTGAGATGGGTGCCGACGACTACATCACGAAACCGTTTAGCCCTCGTGAACTGAGCGCACGAATCAGGGCAGTCCTCCGGAGGACCTCACAAAAATTACAGGAGGCTAAAGTCCTTCGGGTGGGAGATCTTATGATCGATATAGAAAAATTTGTGGTTACCAAGAAAAATATCCAACTGGACCTCAGTGCAACTGAATTCAGGCTTCTCCTTTATCTTGTTGAGAGACGGGGGAAAGTTTTCAGCCGCGATCAACTCCTCGATGCTGTCTGGAAGGATGAGGCCTTCGTTGAACCCAGGACAGTTGATGTTCACATAAGAAGATTAAGGACACAGATAGAAGACAACCCTTCGGAACCTGTCTATGTAAAGACGAAGAGGGGAATCGGATACTACGTGGACGCGGAAACATGAGAAAAAGAATCTTCAGACGCATCTTCATCGCTTATGCGGTCGTATTTTTGCTGGCTACTGCCTTTGTCGAGATGTATATTACTACCGCGATCAGGGATAGTTATATCGATAGTCTCAAGGAGCGCCTTTCTGCGGAGATAAACCTTATCGCTAAGACTGTATCTTTCGATAAGGCCGGTATCGATGACTTTTGCAGGGCGCTGAAGAAAGATACTGGCGCGCGGGTGACTATTATCGTCGTCGACGGGAAGGTCATCGGCGATTCCGACCATGACTCGGCAACGATGGAAAACCATGCAAATCGTACCGAGGTACAGCAGGCGGTCCTTCTCGGCACGGGCTCTGCAATCCGGCACAGCGACACGCTGAATTATGATTTCCTCTATGTGGCGAAAAAGATCATCAGTAACGAAAGTGAAAGAGGATTTATCAGGCTTGCAGTTCCCCTGAAAGATATCGACACTTCGGTGAATTTTCTGAGGATGAAGATCATACTGGTTATGCTGGCCGTATTGTTTACAACATGGGCCGTTCCGATGTGGCAGACCGACCACCTGCGAAGACTTCTGAAGCGCATCACGGATTTCTCCCGCTCATTATCGAGGGGCGAGATTGACAAGAGGCTCTATCTTGAAGATGCAGGAGAATTCAAGGAAATCGCGGACAATCTCACCTCGATGTCCATTAACCTTCGGGGCATGATGGCGCAGAACGAGGAGGAGCGAAACCGGCTGAATGTTGTGCTCAAGAGCGTGCCGGACGCCCTGCTCATAATAGATTTAAAAGGGATCATTACGCTTTCGAGTTCCTCTGCGAAGGATTTTTTCGGGAATATCCCCATGGCACACATTCGGTTTGCGGAGGTTGTGAGAAACCATGAATTCTCCGGTCTTGTGGAACAGGTGCGGAGGGACCTTACACCCGGCATGACGACATTCCGGATAGAGGCACCTGAAGAAAAATTTCTAAGTGTAAGGGTATCGCCGCTTTTCTATAAAGGGGATGAGCTTTCGGGTTTTGTAGCGGTGTTCCACGATATTACCCAGATCGAAAAGCTTGAGCAGGTCAGAAAAGACTTCGTCGCCAACGTATCCCATGAAATAAAGACCCCTGTAACTGCGATCAGGGGATTTGCAGACACACTCCTCGAAGGGGCCCTCGATGACAGGGAAAATGCCGCAAAATTCATAAGGACCATCAGGTCAAACAGCGAGCGGCTGAATAGTCTTGTCGACGACCTCATGACGATCTCGAAGATTGAGCTGGGCGTGATCAAGGTCGAAAAAGCGATGGTCGATCTCGACGACGTTTTCGAAAATATTATGGATATATTCGGGGAAAAGGCTGCTGCCAGGGGCCTCTCGCTCAAAGTTTCCCGAAAGCCGGAGTTAAAGCATATCAGCGCCGACAGGAACAGGCTTATCCAGATATTGACCAACCTTGTTGACAATGCGGTCAAGTTTACCGAGGCAGGCGGCGTTACTTTCGGTATCGATAAAGAAGGTGAAAAGACATTTCTGTTTGTCGAGGATACCGGCATAGGAGTGCCTCCCAAAAACCTTCCGAGACTTGGAGAGCGGTTCTACAGGGTCGACCCTGCCCGCTCAAGAAAGATGGGCGGCACGGGACTCGGGCTTGCGATCGTCAAGCACCTCGTTAAGGCCCACGGATGGAGCATGCATATTGAGAGCATACATGGGAAGGGAACAAAAGTCCTTATTCTTATTTAACCGAACTGTAACAATCCTTTCATACTGCCGCAACATATCTGTCTTATACTTTCCTAAGAATGCGTGTCTTGAGGAGAACGCCGTGGTGAGCGCGGCTGATAAACAGAAAATACTTGTTGTGGACGACGAACATGACATCCTCGAACTCCTGTCATATAATCTGACGAAAGAAGGGTTCGACGTCTCCACTGCGGCGGACGGCGAAGAGGGGCTGAAGATGGTCAGGGGTGGGACATTCGATCTTGTTGTGCTGGATCTTATGATGCCGGGCATACAGGGCATTGAACTCTGCCGCATACTCAGGAATGATCCAAAGACAAAGCACATTCCGATAATAATGCTTACAGCAAAGACCGATGAGGTGGACCGAATACTCGGTCTCGAGATGGGTGCAGACGATTATATTACCAAGCCTTTCAGTCCCAGGGAGGTCGTGGCGCGCATCAAGGCGGTGCTGAGACGTTCTTCGAAGAAATCTTCTGACGAGGAGCATATAGCAGTCGGCGACCTCGTTATCAACCTCGAAACGTATTCCGTCACCAGAAAGGGCGTGAATCTTAACCTCAGCCCTACTGAATTCAAACTGCTTAGGTTCCTGGTTGAAAAGCGCGGCAAGATATACAACCGGGAGCAACTTCTGAACGCAGTGTGGAAAGACGAGGGATATGTCGAGCCGAGGACCGTTGATGTTCATATAAGCAGGCTCAGAACGCAGATTGAAGAGGACCCGGCAAACCCGGTATATATCAAGACAAGGAGGGGACATGGATATTATTTTGAAGTCACGCCTCAAGACGGCGTTTAGTCCTACGAGCCGGGTTGTGTTGGCGCCGAGCCGGTTTTCTATATGAAGGCAGGTACGGAGGAGGCATTTCTTTGGGGAGTTGCTACGTCTGCATTTCAGCTTGAGGGCTCGCCGAATGCCGATTGGTCGTCCTGGGACGACATCTTGAGCACGAAGCCTTCGGTAACCAACCACTACGAGCTATACAGGGAAGACCTGGCCCTGCTGAGGAATCTTGGCGTAAATGCCTACCGCTTCTCCGTGGAGTGGAGCAGGATACAGCCGCGTGAAGGCTTGTGGGACGAAGGTGCCATCGCACACTATCAGGAGATTATCAATATCCTCAGGAGAGACAATATCGAACCGATGGTCACCCTGCATCATTTCACGCATCCGCTCTGGTTCATAAAAAAATACCCCTGGCATGAAGATGCATCTGTCGGATATTTTTTGAACTATCTCCAGAAAATAGTTTCTGCACTGAAGGGCGTCCGCTACTGGATTACCTTTAATGAACCGTATGTCCTTATCCTGGCCGGCTACTTCGAGGGATGCACGCCTCCCGCCATAAGGAACGTTCCGCTCGGGATCAGGGCTCTGACAAACATTCTCAGGGCACATGCCGAGGCGTATGACATTATTCATGCCCGGTGTCCAGGCGCACAGGTGAGCGTGGCGCACAACATGGCTGCTCTGGCGCCCTGGAAAAGATGGAACCCTCTAGACAAGCTCCTGGCAAGGATAGCGAAATATTTTTATAACCATTCGATCCTCGACGCCTTCCATACCGGCATTCTAAGGCTTAACTTCCCTTTTCAGCGGGGGCAGGAGATCCCTCTTCCCATAAAGGGTAAACTCGATTATTTTGGCGTCAATTATTACACGCGCATCCATATGCGCTTCAACCCTTTTAAGAAGCTGGGCGTCGAGATGAGGCATCTTGACATCGAAGGTCACGGACTTACAGACATGGGATGGGAAATCCACCCGCGTGGGCTTGCAAAAGTGCTGCGCTACGCTTCTAAACTCAATGTCCCGATGATTATCACGGAAAACGGAATAGCAACCCGCGACAGCCAGAAGAAGATAAACTTTATGCAAAGGCATGTAGATGTTCTTGAAAAGTGCAAGATGGAAGGTATGGACATCAGAGGATATTTCTACTGGACCCTTATCGATAATTACGAATGGCTCCAGGGGCTTGACGCGCGCTTCGGCCTCTACCACGTCGATTTCAACACCCTCCAACGTACACCGACCAATGCCGCTGCATATTATTCCTACCTCATAAATAACAGGAAATTCTGATCCCTTATTGCCGCATTAAAAATTGCTTCCTCAGAGCCTGATTCCGATTGCATGAATTCTGCTTTTAGTTCGTGGCTGCAGATCATCGCCGTTTTCCCCAGTTGATGCGTTTACTTAAATTTAATATCACCGTCATCACCGCGTAACAGTCAAACCATACAATAACTTTCAAAGTCTAGTGTCATTTTTCCATCTGATCTTAAAAAGACTATTTCGGGTGGAGAGCATTCGCTGATTTTATTACCGATAAAGGGGGTGATGACCAGGAGATTTGTCATAGTCGTCAATGGGTAATGGTGGAAACGGGAAACAAAAAATATGAGAGGAGTGTAACAAATGAAAAAGACTTTTTATTTTAAAACATTCTGTGTATTGATGCTCATAATGCTTATGAGTGCTTCGGCTTTTGCGGAGCCTTGGAAGTTTGGCATTATGTGCGACACTCAGTGGCCAAATTCACCTGATGGCAAAAACCCTAACGTAGCGGTAAACGTTATTAATCACTTAAATCAGGAATTTATTAACCACGGAGTCAAGTTCGTCGTGCAGACCGGCGACTTGACCGACAACGGCAGCAACAACTCTCTTGACATCCGGGCTACCTTCGCACAAGCCTTGTACAACGCCGGTATCGGCTTTTACCCTTTAAGGGGAAATCATGAATCATCAAAGACCGCAGCTATCGAGTTTCAGCGGATCTTCCCGCAGACCCAGACCGGTATGAATAACCAGACGCCGCTGGACGCACTCATCACCACTACTTACTATGGCGCACCGCCTGCCAATACCAATTCGACGTTTACTGTAGGCGGCAACGTTGCCAGCGCCCCCGGCTTTGAAGGACTTACCTACTCATTCGATTTTAACAACGTCCGGATCGTTATGCTCGATCAGTTTACTGCACCTTCGGGTACGTCCCACTCTAACCTGAGCAGCACTGATGTAGACTGGGTCGGCACAAAGCTTTCGACCAGGCCGGCGGACACCCACGCCTTTGTCTTTGGCCACAAGCACCTGATATCAGAAAACCATGCTGATACTCTCTTTGGGAGTAATCCTGGGACAACCTCCACATTCCCCCTTCAAAACAGCTTTATGGACTATCTTCAGCAAAACGGCGTGCGCTACTACATTGGAGGCCACGATCATATGCACAACCGTGCCATCGTAACAAGCCCTGACGGTTTATCGAAGGTGCAGGACATTATCCTTGCCTCCAACAGCTATAAGTTCTATATTCCGCAGTCAACGACCAACGATTATAAGTACAACGATCAAAATGGTGCGGGCCCCGCTGCAGGCAATCTGTATCCGCGTGAGATGCAGATAGCACAGGAACTCTTTACAGTAGGCTACTATATCGTCACCGTGGACGGCCCGAAGGTTACTGTGGATTACTACGCATCCCCCAACGGCTGCAATGGCGACTGCGATGAAACCTACGACGTAATTCCCTACACCTTCACAAAGCATGAGACGTTCGGGTACAGCCTAAATGGAAATGAATACCTCGTTGCTCAAGGGCAGTCTTATACCGGAGTGAACGAAACCCATGGGACGACAAAGGCCCAGATACTCTCCGGCACAAACGGCAGCACTGGAACGGACTTCAACGGCCGTCTCCTCACGAAGACTGTTGACACAGGCTGGACAGATAGGACATCTGAAACCGCCAGCGATATTGTTACCCTTTGGGGAATGACTGACAGCCTGGGCACTAACTTCTCGGACGTTGCCAACCCTAACTACAATTACAAGTACGTGGTCCCCAGCGAGCAGACGGACGTTTACACCCTCTCGATGACCTACCAGGATGAAAGAAGCAACGGCATGCATCTCGGTAACGGCGGCTACCGCCTGGCTTCTAAAGATGCAAGCGGACATTGGATAGAAGCAGTAGACTTGAATGCCGGCAATTCGAAAAAGAAATTCGTGATCGGTCCGTGGAATTCCGGCTATGGCCTGGGGACTTATGGCGTCGATCCCTCAACTCATACGGCATGGGCCGTTGTCAACTATAACGGGGATTTTGCAGTCGTGAAGTTTGAGTGACCAGAAATAAGATTTAATATCCCGAACAGAACAAGAGGGGGATTCTTCACCCCTCTTGTAGTTAAATGAGCAAAGATGAGACTGGTGAAATGTGTTTAAAAATACTGCAGCCAAGGAGATGAAAGACATGTGCCCGCAATTAAAAGATGCGATCTGCGCGATGGTTGGCATGGGACCTGAACATCTTG
>JBAIXS010000411.1:0-2803 GCA_037916395.1 Candidatus Sulfobium mesophilum | reverse complement strand
TTGCCTGCAGGTTTCGATTTCGGCTTTTCCGGCATTACTTCGTCTCCTGACGACGATGAAACTGAAAAATGTGCCGAGAGTTCCGGCGAAAATATAGATACGATCGACTTCAACGGGATAAAACACTGATGCGTGACAGCGCCGAAAACCAGCTTCGCCGATATCCCATCCGCGCCCCAGTCAAAATTCATCCTCCGGTTGAACACAAGGACTATTCCCTTTTCCTTTTCCTCCGGCAAAAATCCCCGCTTGCCGATGATGACTCCCGGAGAATAACTCACAAGAATAAAGACCCTTCCGACAAGGTCCAGCATATCAAAAAATATTCTTTTCTTCAGCTCATTCAGACTGGAAACCATCGTTTCGATCCCCGGCGGGTAAGTTCTCCTTACGGTCTTTCATCATCTCCTCGGCCGCCGCTATGTCCTCTTCCTTCACGAGCACCTTCACTTCCCCCATCTTGCCGATATTTACGGGATAGGGTGTTACCTTCGCAGACCTTATCACCACTTCAATTCCGCCGCTTTCAAGAAGGTCTTTTATCATCTCGGCCTCAAGCGCATCGTACGTGACAAGCAATTCTTTCCATCTGCCGGCCATGTATAAGCATAAAATTATGAATAAGACTAAGTCAAAACTTATCTCCGTCCAGGCAAGCCCGCGCCCTCCATGCTGTGCCGCATTGGAACCCTCCGAATACATAAGAAATGATTCAAATGATTGTGTTAAGATATTCTGCCCGCAAGGCAAAATCTCAACTGAAAGTCCGCATTTTATGTTAGGAACCGGAGGCCACGAAGTGAATAAGATCAATATTGACTCTCTCTGTATCAATACTATAAGGATGCTGGCAGCTGATGCTGTACAGAAGGCCAATTCGGGACATCCCGGGATGCCGATGGGCGATGCCCCCATGGCATACGTGCTGTGGTCTAAGTTCCTCACCCACAACCCGAAAAACCCCTTCTGGCATAACCGCGACAGGTTCGTACTTTCGGCGGGCCACGGATCAGCCCTCCTATACAGTCTTTTACACCTCACAGGTTATGACCTTTCCATGGATGACATAAAGAACTTCAGACAATGGGAGAGCAAAACGCCTGGTCATCCGGAATATGCACCGCAATACGGGATAGAAACGACTACAGGGCCGCTCGGCCAGGGATTCGCAACAGGTGTGGGCATGGCCATGGCCGAGAAATATCTCTCCGGGATGTTTAACAGGCCCGGGTTCCCTGTCGTAGATTATCAAATCTACGGCATAGTTTCTGACGGCGATCTGATGGAGGGAGTAGCGTCGGAGGCGGCCTCTCTGGCAGGACATCTGAAACTTGGAAAAATCATCTACCTATATTCAGACAATAAGATCACGATAGAGGGGTCCACTGATATAACTTTTACCGAAGATGTGTCTAAGAGGTTCGCCGCTTACGGCTGGCAGGTCCTGCGGGCCGGAGGCAATGACATTAAACAGATCGAAGACGCGATAAAGAAGGCGAGAAAGGAAAAGAACAAACCCTCCCTAATCATGGTGAGAACGAATATCGGCTTCGGAAGCCCCAACAAACAAGACACCCCGGATGTCCATGGCTCGCCCCTTGGCGAGGACGAACTCTGCCTGACCAAAAAGAACCTCTGCTGCCCTCCTAATAAAAAATTTTGCATCCCCGGAGCAGTGGCAGTTCGCCTAAGGGCGGCTGTAAAGAAAGGAAAGACACAAGAGAGAGCCTGGAACGCCCTTATAAAACGTTATTCTAAGAAATATCCTGACCTTGCCAAGGAATGGCTTAACCTCTCAAGCGGAAAACTCCCCGAGGGATGGGAAAAACTGCTGCCAGTATTCAAGCCGTCCGACGGCGCGGTTGCGACAAGAAGCGCTTCTGGCAAGGTATTAAACGCTATAGCCGGCGCCCTGCCGCAGCTTATAGGCGGCTCCGCCGATCTTGCGCCTTCCAATAACACATACCTCAAGAAATATCCTGACTTCGGAAATGAAAAGCTTGGAAGAAACATTCATTTCGGCGTGAGGGAGCATGCCATGGGGGCCGCCCTAAACGGCATGGCCCTTAGCGGAATGCTCATGCCCTATGGCGGGACTTTTTTTGTTTTTGCGGATTATATGAAACCCGCCATCAGGTTATCTTCGCTCATGAAACAGCATGTGGTCTACGTTCTCACGCACGATTCAATCGGCCTTGGCGAAGACGGTCCTACGCATCAACCGGTAGAACACCTCACTGCGTTGAGGGCGATGCCCCACTTATCCGTCATCAGACCGGCAGACGCAAATGAGACTGCTGTGGCATGGAAAGCGGCCATTTCAGATAAAGCCAGGCCGCATGCCCTTATTCTGTCGCGTCAGAATCTTCCCGTCCTTGACAGGCAGAAATATCCCTCAGCCGACGGCCTTTTAAAGGGAGGCTATATTCTTTCTGACTCAAAGGGAGCGCCTGATATAATCCTGTTATCATCCGGCTCCGAGGTTCACCTTGCGCTTGCGGCAGCCGAGTTTTTGAGAAAAGAGGGAATAAAGACAAGGGTCGTCAACATGGCCTGTTTCGAGTTCTTCGACGCGCAGCCCGAGGCATATAGAAACAGGGTCCTTCCGCCTTCGATGGAAACCAGATTGGCTGTCGAGGCAGGAGCCACACTTAGCTGGCATAAATACGTTGGCCTCAGAGGAGATATCATAGGCATTGACCGCTTTGGCGCTTCGGCGCCCGCGAAGGTGCTTTTTGAGAAATTCGGCTTAACCGCTGAAAATATCATAGCCAGGGCAAAGAGGCTGCTCAGGAGAAAAGGC
>JBAIXS010000410.1:0-3628 GCA_037916395.1 Candidatus Sulfobium mesophilum | reverse complement strand
TCTACCATCAGCAGAAGGATAAGACAAGAGGGTGGAACAGGATAATCTGCATCGATCCCCTATGGTTCGACAGCAAAGGTGTCCTCCATGGAATAGCCACACGGGGTACGCTTCGGCCTGCTCCCGTTACAGACTGAGTTACTAAGGAGGTCATAAGTATAGAGATATTGGTTGGAAAATCCCTCCTAACCTCCCTTTGCCAAAGGGAGGAAATATACCACTCTTTGGAAAAGAGGATATATCGGCCTCCCATGCCTCAGAGAATTCTCCTTTGCCAAAGGGAGGAAATATACCCTCTTTGGAAAAGAGGGGTGAGGGGAGATTTTATGATTCGCCCTCCTACTTATGCACTCATTAGTAATCGGGCCCTTATGCCTTCCCGCGTCCGGGTTAAAGGAGGTACAGAAGCTCTTCATGCCTGCAAACAATACTGTCTGCGAGGCACATCACTGGTAGACCGCAGACGCCACTTTCACCGTCAAATCCCCCAGCATATTACAGTAGCTGCCGAGTTCGTTGTCGTACCAGCCGTAGGTAACCGCCTGGGTGATGGGGATATTCAGGCCGGGTCCGGCCCCTTCGGGCACTTTATCGAAGAGCTTGCTCATCTCAAGTGTCACGATGGCTGTCCGCGTATGCGTCTCGTTGCCTTCGATTATCGCGGCAGGGCCGAAGTATCCTATTATATCTGAAGAAACATTCTGCTCTTCAGTATATTTCAGATAACCTCTTTTTTCCCTCACAGCCGCGTCGCGATAAATGCCGTTGATAAGATTTCGGTTGATGAGAGGGTTATCCTCTTCATCGTGTAAGGCAATGACCAGGATTATGAGGGACCCCGTCGTGATCGGAATCCGCACCGATTCCGCGATAAATCCTATACTGTTCATCTCAGGGATTACCTGTCCCAGGGTCTTCGCTGCGCCCGTACTGGTCAGGATTATGTTGTTCATGACACTTCTGCTCTTTCTTAGATCCGAAGCCCCGGCCTTGGGCAGTCTGTCGAGAACCTCCTGTGACCCGGTTGAAGCATGGACAGTAGCCATCGAAACACTGAGGATTTTCTTTGGACCGAAGTAATCAAGAAGCGGCTTTATCATATACGCAAGACAGGTTGTAGTGCAGGATGCCGCCGAGACGATATGGTGTTTGCCATGGTCATAAACCTCGTCGTTGATTCCCATGACGATAGTCTTTGCATCATCAGGAAGGCTGCGGCCCTTTTCCTTGATCTTAAACGGAGCTGAAACGATGACCTTTTCGGCTCCCGCCTCGATATGTCCGCGCACGGAGCCATCTTTGGCGTCGGGCTGCAAAGTGGGGTCGACATAATTGCCGGTGGCCTCCACAACTACTTTTACCCCATAATTTTTCCAGCGGATGTCCCCGGGGTTGCGGTTCTCCCTTAATATCGTCACAGGGACGCCGTCTATAAGCATTGTGCCTTCGTCCTCATTGATGTTTTCAATTACCCTTTGTGACCGGTATCCGTGGAGGTACCGGTGAAGCGTCCCATAGGTAGAATCCTTTTCAATGTAAAGCGAGATATCCTGAAGGCTTGTGCCGGCTTTCCTTCCGATATTAACGACTACACCGGAGAAATGTCTTCTGCCTATATGGTGCCACAGAGACAACTTTCCGATTCTGCCCAGACCGTTGATACCAAGCACAGGTTTTTTTTCCGAAATAATTTTCATCCCGTTTCCGGCCATCTCAGTATGTCCTCCTTCGAAATTATTTTGTCTCTTTCTATTCCGACAGAAATCTCATCTCTTCCACGGGGTGCGCGCCGAGATAAACCGAGCCGTTTCGGCCGTCGATGCTGAGAAAATCGCCGGCCTTGACCACCCTGCCGTTCAGCTCGAGCCTCTTATCTCCTTCGAACACTGCCAGTTTATTGCAGCCGACAACACAGGTCTTTCCAAGCTTTTTGGCGATAATGGCTGCATGCGAGGTCGCCCCGCCACGCGAAGTAAGCAATCCATCCGCAGCCGAAATATATCCGATGTCGTCCGGGACCGTATCAGACCTGACAAGAATCAGCTGCATGGCCGGGTCCTCGTGTCTGAATTCTTCTATGTCATCAAAATCGAACACAACCCTTCCGCTCAGCGCGCAGCCGCCCACTCCGATTCCGCTTGAGAGATAGCTTGAGGCCAGTTCCTCCGAAGGGCCAAAAGCCGCCAGACACTCTTTCTTTCCTATGGCCATGTCGCGGGCCTGCAGGATATAGAGGTTCTCCTTCTTCACGCCCTCAAAGGTAAACTCCATCTCCTGCGCTCCCCACCGCTCGGTATAGATGATATCCTTGACGATCTTAAGCAAAGAATCGTATATCTCCGGGAAACGGTCCTCCAGAGAGACATCGACCGAGCGTTCCTCGGCAAGCCGCTGTTCATTGGATATACATATGGTTTTGACCAGACCTGAAACAACGTCTTCTCCCTGGGCACCGGTAGTATAGTCTCCCCATAACATGGCCCTGTCGCCTGAACCGCGGGGATTGCGTGTAAAGAGAACCCCTGTACCCGAAGAGGAGTCAAGATTCCCGTATACCATCGCCTGGACAATCACCGCCGTGCCCCAGTCTTCAGAAATGCCCAGTATCCTGCGGTAAGTCTGCGCCTTCGGGGAGTTCCAGGACCGAAAGACGAGTGAGATCGCTGTCTCAAGCTGGATTTTAGGATTCTCACTTATCTCAACGCCCAGCTCCCTTATCGCCACCTTATAAGCGAGGGCGATTTCTTTCATCTGTTCCGGCGTGAATTGTATCTTGACGCCAACGTCATATTTCCTCTTGAAAGAGCCGATAATATCGTCAAAGATATCTCTTTCGAGGCCGAAAAACATACCCCAGCACTGAAGAAAGCGTCTGTAACAGTCCCACGCGAACCACGGTCTGCCCTTCTGCCTTATCAGGCCGTCCACCGCGGCCTGATTCAGTCCCACATTCAGGAAAGAATTCATCATTCCCGGCATGGAAACGGCCGCGCCGCTTCTGACAGACACAAGAAGCGGATTATCTGCCGCCCCGAACCTTTTTCCCGTCAGCTTTTCGAGTGCCCTTATCTGGTTCTCTATTTCTTCGTTAAGGTGATTACGGACAGGCCCGAACTGTGAGATAGCCGGCATGCAGCGAAACGCCTCGGTCGTGATGATGAAACCCGGAGGGACCGGGATGCCCAGGGATGCCAGTTTGACCAGGTTGTACCCTTTATTGCCCAAATGAATGCGGTCATTGGCGGTTTCATTAGGTGAATGGATCACTGACAGCGACTTTCCGGGGTCGTAACTGAGTAGCAGGTCCAGGTTCCCGGCATCCAGTTCCCCCGCCTGCTCAAAGAGGGTCTTGAGGATCCTGCTGATAAAATTATCCAGCTGCTGAAGTCCGAAGGAGCCTGATACGACATCCCTGAGAAACCGCTCCGTTACTGCGTTGACGACTTCGAACTCGTTCCATCCACTTCCGGAGTCAAGGTATTTGGGCAGTATATTATCCTTCCCCATCTGCAGTATGATATTTTTGAGGTTGTTCTTGTGGATGTCGCTATAGTAGGTGCTCATAATATCCTGAACCCCCTCCGAAAAACCCCTGAAAATGTCTATGTATTGAGTGAAAGAAAACCGC
>JBAIXS010000409.1:0-5238 GCA_037916395.1 Candidatus Sulfobium mesophilum | reverse complement strand
CTAATTTAGGCATTCTGACGCAGTAAGGCATATATATCATTGATAACATTTATGAAATATTATTTTTAGGATAACGAATGTTTGTGATTTTTTTAATTTTTACGATATTATGATGAGAAACTTTTGTATTTATCGTTAACGCTTCTCTGATGGCAAACAAGCAGAATGGCATATTTTACCCTGTATGAGCCATAAAGCATCGTCCTTCAGGGCGGTGATGTAAGGCGCAAGTCTCGTTATTAAAAAGCAATTGCGTTTCCCATATTCTCTTGATACCATTGAATTGTGCTGATCCGGAAAGCATACAAGTTCAAGCTCCGCTTCCATGATGAATCAGAAGCGCTGCCGCTTTACCGGTTCGCGGGCTGTTGCCGGTTCATCTGGAATAGGGCACTCGCATTTCAAAAAGAGCGGCTGGATGCCGGAAAACACGTCCTTCCTTATGAAGAGTTGACCGGCAAGCTTGTCTTGTGGAAGAAACAGTACCCCTTTCTGAGGGAAGTCCCCTCGCAGGCCCTTCAGCAGCGCCTCAAGGACCTCGACAAGGCGCTCTGTGAAGCATTTGACCCGAGGAACCCGAAACAATTTCCAAAGTTCAAGAAAAAGTACAAAACTCAGGAGTCGTTCCGGTATCCGCAGGGGTTCGAGGTCGTCAAGAACCGGATATTCCTGCCCAAGTTCGGATGGGTACGGTTCTTCAAGAGCCGCGATATCGTCGGGACACCAAAAAACGTCACCGTAACGCTCAGAGGCGGCGACTGGTTCATCTCTGTCCAGACAGAGATAGAGGTTCCCGACCCCGTCCACCCGTCGAGATCGGCGGTCGGATGCGATTTCGGCGTGAAACGCATCCTCACGCTCTCTGACGGGACCGGCTATTTTCCGGTACCGAAGCTTGACTATTATGAGCGTAAGCTCGTCATCGCCCAGCGCAAGCTTGCCCGTCAGGCCAGGAGATCCTCCAACTGGAAGAAGCAGCAGCGCGTCATCCAGAAGATCCACATCAAGATTGCCGATGTACGCCTTGATTGGCTGCATAAGCTTTCCAACCATGTGAGCAAAAACCACGCTCTTATCGTGTTGGAAGACCTGCGCGTAAGCACCATGAGCCGATCGGCAAAAGGGACGGTTGAAGCTCCGGGAACTCATGTGCGGCAGAAGGCATCGCTTAATCGGGCCATCCTGCATCAGGGTCTGTACGAACTACGCCGGCAGATCCAGTATAAAGAGGAGTGGCGAGGCGGGATGACACTCCTGGTGAATCCCGCCCATACGAGCCAGGAATGCTCTGTCTGCGGACACCTGTCTTCCGAGAACCGGCCGTCCCGGGAATTGTTCTACTGTCAAAGATGCGGCCATACGTCAAATGCCGACGAAAATGCCGCAAAAAATGTGCTGACAAGGGCAGGACATTGCCCGGCTGGCCTGGTAGTATCGAACGGTGCAGTAAAGCCGTCGCAAACAGGAACCGAAACAGTATTGTCGTGAGACAACACTGCGGAATCCCTGCCCTTTATAGGGCGGGGAGGATGTCAAGTTGACGACTTTTCTCACGCTTGATGGAGTTATGCAGGCTCCGAGTGCTCCGAAGGAGGATACAAGCGGGGGCTTTAAATATGGCGGCTGGCTGGTTCCCCATTTCGATGCTGATATGGGGAAAACAATGTTCGAGATTTTCACGAAGGCTGACGCGTTCGTTCTCGGGAGGACAACCTATGACATTTCCTCGGCACATTGGCCCAGGGTCACTGACCCCAACAACCTGATAGCCGCCAAACTTAATTCACTTCCAAAGTATGTGGCGTCACGCACGAGGACAACATTTCCTTGGAACAATACTGCACACATACGAGATGTCATACAGGAGATAAATGAACTTAAGAAACGTTATTCAAATGAGGTGCAGGTTCACGGAAGCTGCGGCCTTGCCCAGACACTTATAGAGAACGACCTGGTCGACGAATATAGGCTGCTGACCTTCCCGGTGATTCTCGGGAGCGGGAAGAGGTTATTTGGTGCCGGCGCGGTCCCGGCCAATTTAACACTCATAAAATCACAGACTACGAGCGCAGGGGTTGTTATCAGCGTATACCGTCGCGGTGGGAGTTTCAAGACGGGCTCGTTTGCGCTTGAATAAAAAAGATACTATAGATAGCGCGATATTGGAGACACTATCAGCATTGATGCATAATAAGCTATGGGGAAGGCGAAATCCATGCGAAAATTAAGCGTATTCAATTTGATGACACTGGACGGTTATATCGCGGGCCAGGACGGCGATATCTCCTGGCACAACGTGGATGAGGAGTTCCAGGAAATGGCAGAAAAAGCATCAAATTCGGGGAACATACTATTATTCGGCCGAGTCACATACGAACTAATGGCAAGTTATTGGCCTACACCGGAAGCGATCAAGAACGATCCAATCGTGGCCAAAGGAATGAACAAATCCGAGAAAATCGTTTTTTCTCGAACTCTGAACAAAGCCGATTGGAATAATACGAGGCTGGTGAAAGACAATATGCTGATGGAAATCCGGAAGTTGAAGCAGGAGTCAGGAAAGGACATGACCGTGCTCGGAAGCGGCAGCATTGTATCGCAACTAGCGCAGGAACGATTGATCGATGAATTCCAAATTCTGCTTAATCCCGTTGTTATCGGCAAGGGACAGGCAATGTTCGAAGGTGTAAAAGACCGCTTCTCGCTTAAGCTGACAAAGACACGGGTTTTTGGCAACGGGAATGTTCTGCTGAACTATGAGCTGATGACGTAAGTAAGAATGGGATGATAATAGGGTAATGAGGGTAATGATATCCAGAGCTACGCTTGGAGCAAAACGGAGATATATCGTCCGTCTGTGATGTGATGACAACCAGTCCCCCCGATGCTTCACACCGCAGTGGCTTCACAGTTGAGCCCCTGTGCAAAATATTCCAGGAATTATGGCACAAGACAGAACGAAAAAAACAAAGGCTTTTCACATATTACTAATCGCTCCCTGCGGAATGAACTGTCGCCTTTGCAAGGCATATATGAGAGATAAAAACGCGTGTCCTGGATGCAGAGGTGCGGATAGTCTCAAGCCAAAAACACGCATCTATTGCTCGATTAAGAAATGTGTAAAGCGAGCGAGAGGCAAGTTTAAGTACTGCTTCGCGTGTGACAGTTTCCCGTGCCAAAAGTTGCGCCACCTGGATATCCGCTATAAAACCAAGTATGGCATGAGTATGATTGAGAATCTCAATATGATAAGAGAGTTCGGCATACGGCATTTTATCAACAGGGAAAGGGAGAAATGGGTATGTCCTGAATGCGGTAGAGTAATTTGTGTCCATGAACCGCAATGCCTTTTTTGCAAACATCCATGGCATATCAGCAGGGGACCATACGATATTTCGCGGGAGCATATACCAAGCTTATGATAAGTTCTAATTGGGCAAATTGCAGCGAGATTTTTTTGTTTGCACATAAGCAGACAATGATTTGCCCTGGATGAACGTGTTTATAGGCGGTCATAAATTCATGTCAGCTTTTTTCTACAATCTTCCGACAAATATTCTTAAATGCTTTAAGGGCTACAATATCCTCTGGCATCTGCTGGCGATTATTCTTACGTCCATCATAGTAACTACAGGTTTTGATTGGCTCTATCTTAAATCTTCCAGAAGTCCTCTTTTACAGTCGATTCTCTTCCCGGCTGTCAGACTTGGTAGCCGCCTGCCAATTTTCGTGCCGTTCATACTCTATGCAGCTGGCAAAGCTCGGGATAATTTGAGAACCATTAGAACAGCCAGTGCATTAGCTCAAGCGGTTATTATTGGCTTGCTCATTGCCGCTGTTTACAAGGCATTTACAGGAAGAGCTCATCCACCGAGGTTCGTCGATCAAAATACAATAGACAGCAGCCGGGATTTTCTTTTTGGGTTTATGCGTAATGGAATATTCTGGGGCTGGCCATCTTCACACACCACGGTTGCCTTTGCTATGTCCGTAACGCTTATCATGCTGTATCCTAAAAATAATGTTATAAGATATCTTGCAATTTTTTACGCACTCTACATTGGATTCGGAGTATCCATGAGCATTCATTGGTTTTCCGATTTCGTTGCCGGGGCTATCATTGGCTCAGTAATTGGAGTTGTGGTGGGAAATAGTTTTCGTAATAATTTCACAGGGCGTCACGATAGCCGGGAGTTCTCCTGATCGGGACCATAACGGCCGAAACAAATTGATTAGGAATTGTTAATATCGGTTTTTCTAAAGCTTTCTGATAACTTCATCTTCGAAACTACATCGTAAAAATACGTGTTTTTACCGTAACTTATATATCTTTTTAAGTCAGGCAGTTGAAGGTCGTATTGACATTGCTGGAGTCTTGTTTTATAATACTTTATTATGAGTAAGCTGATTGATTACATCATAGAATTTCTCCAGAACTTGAAAAATATGGATAGGGATAAGCTTGCCAAGGAGTTTAAAGAATTTGCCTATCATTTGAATAAGCAGTTGTTCAGCCAGATCCCGGGTGTCAGCGCTATTGTAGGGCTTTTGGTTGGGTCGTGGGTAGCATCAACCTTTACTAACTCGCCTATAAAGGGTTTCCTCTCACAATGGGGTTTGATGAAGGGAGGAACCCATGTAGTAAGTACCACGACTTACAGATTTCTTTCTGTTTTTTTACCCATTATCGCTACGACCATTACGGCCTATGTAGTACAAAAGGCCATGAAGACTTACCGTGAAAAGCGGTTGGAAAGAAATATGGCTTTCGTAGAGCAATTTGAACAAGACGTACAATCTGAATTGCGGGATAAAATCCTCATTCTCGATAAAGCCAAAGAGGCAGGTCTAATCTCAGGCAACGAACATCAAACCAAGATCGCCAATCTATATCAGTCTTATTGCAGAACTTACCATTCCAGCATCGAAGAAATGATCATCAAGAAGCTTGAAAGCTAGTAACTCGCGACCCCTCTACCGTCATGCAAATTGCGGCTAAGGTACACCTGAAAACCTCAGCCGCAATCTGTCGATCATGCCGCCTTCAAGTCCTGAGTATTTACTTCTTCTCGAAAAGTTTCACATAGTTTCCGTACCCCGTTTTTACAAGATCCTCGACAGGAATGAACTTCAAGGCTGCCGAATTCATACAATATCGCAGATGAGTGGGAGCCGGGCCGTCATCAAACACATGACCCAAGTGTGAGTCCGCACGTTTGCTTCTAACCTCAGTCCTGA
>JBAIXS010000408.1:0-2766 GCA_037916395.1 Candidatus Sulfobium mesophilum | reverse complement strand
AACCTATTTCTCTCAGAAGGAGGCGGAAGTGACAAAGATTACAAAAAAGGAACTCATAGCGCTTCTCAATAAGGACCTCGGCCTTGAATATACTGCCATGGTGCAGTATACGCAGCATCAGGGCGCGCTGAAAGGGGCCATGTATCAAAGCATTCAGAAAGAACTGATCATTCACGCCCAGGAGGAGCTTGCCCATGCCACTATTTTGGCGGGACAGATCGATTATCTTGGCGGTATTCCTACAGTCGATATGCCTCCCGCAAGTATATCAAGGAGTAATGAGACGATGCTTAGGCAGGACCTGGATGGTGAAAATGACGCCATCGCCAGATATATAAAAAGGATAAAACAGGCCGAGGACCTGAATCTTTACCATCTGGCCCAGCAGCTGAGGAATATTTTAGCGGTGGAGCAGGAGCACGCAATGGACCTCGAGCAGGCTCTGGGGAAATAACATGGTTTTGGGTCGTGCCTCGTCAGACAGAGCGGGTCCAGGTAAGGCATCGGGGGGCCTTTAAAGGAATTTAATTTTTTTGCCGGCCTCTTTTTCCATGGAGGCCGGTACTGAAGCGGCAGCGCGCCTCTATGCCCTGCCGGGATAGCTTGACTTTCGTTCCGGAAGCCACTCAGTATATATAAACATAATAACGTTGTATGGATGCCGTCTGATGGATGATAACAGAAGAAACAAGAGATTCAAATTGAATGTCCTCGAAGTAAACGCTACGGCCATGTTTACAAAAGAGGTGAAAGTCATAGACATAAGTATTGATGGGGTGTCTTTCGAGTCAACCAAGCTTATCAACCTCGGCAGTTCCTGTGCGCTGCGCCTGACAGATACAAGAAAGAGCATCTCTTTAAAAGGAATTGTCGTATGGTCGTCTCTTACCAAAACAAGAGAAGGGCAGGGCGGAGAGGTTATCCCCATATACAATGTTGGAATGAAATTTACTGACATATCTCCGGAAAAAAGGGTGGAAATCCTGAATTTTATCATGGGAAACAAGAAAAGCTGCGTGTATGTGGAAGGTGGGACGAGGCTTAATCTAAGATTTAATATCAACGATCCTGCGGGGGCGATTATAAACTTACCCGACAGTTATGATGTAAAAACGATCAGCCTCAGAGGCATGCTCATTGACTCAAGCAGCGACTTTGAACTCGAAAGCAAGGTGCCGATGGAATTGTCACTTCAGGATGATGACGCCATCGAGATTTTAGGAAGGGTTGCTTCATCTCAGATGACGGACGGCATTAATGGCAAGCGCTTTGACATAGGAATAGAGTTCCTGGACCTAAGCGGTGACGATAGAGAAAAACTTGTGACATTTATCGAATATTGTTCGGCTTTAGAGTATCGCAGCGAGGCGCAGAAGAACCCTGCTTCAATGTCGGAAAAAGGTTCGGAGATCTCCAAAGAATTTCTGGACAAGGTGGAATATATGTATAAGTGGCATAAAAACATGGGGTATTACAAGGCGCTCGGGCTCACAGACTATGCAAGTGATGAGCAGGTCAGACAAGCCTACAATTCCTTGACTGTGGAGTTTCAACCCGACCGCTATCCTCACGTCCCCGATGAGCTGAAACAAAAAATCCGGATAATATCGGAATATCTGACGGACGGTTACTCCACACTGATTGATCCGGTCAAAAGGAGAGAATATAACAAGAGGCCGACTTCAACAATCAGACGAAAATGAACATAGATGCCGTAAAACCTTTAATTGCGGCTCACCGCGGAATAGAAAGGCTATTTTCTTTTTAGCCGCCTGACCGCCTTCCCCAGAAGAGGTTCCTTTGTACGAAGTGCTCCGTGAGGGCAGACCTCAATGCAGCAATAGCAGCGTATGCACTTTTCATAATCTATCCGAATCTGACCTCTGTCTCTCCATATCGCCTTTGCCGGACAGTATTTCCAGCACTCCCCGCATAGCCTGCAGGAGGGAACATCCGGCATGGGCCTTTGCACGAGGTGCCGCCTCATAAACCCATGCAGTATCTGAGGCCCAAAGACGAGGGGAACAATGTCGGGTACTCTAAAGTCAGTTATGACAGGCACTTCACCTATAATTTCTATATCGTCCGGCATATGCCCCAAGTCCCGTGCCGCAGCATTGGTGAAGACACTATATGGCTCAATCCCTAATACTTTGCATATGGTGACATCAAGCGCATTAGCATCGTTGCTGCCCGCGATTATTCCAAGTTCGCGGGGAGAGCCGCTTTTGCCGGGACCTTCTCCTTCCATCGCCAGTATGCCGTCCAGAATCGTCGCAGCCGGACTGACGGCCTTAGAGATTTTCACCAGCAAAGATGCAAAAAGCTCCCTGTTTACGCCGGTCCTGAAGTGCCATTCGGGTTTTCTGAGGCCGACTATGCATCCAAAAAGGTTCTTTACCCCCAGCGTCATGCGCATTTGGGTATGTGTCTTGAGCTTAGGCAGGTTGATTAGAAGATCGGCATCTATTGCGTCTTTTGCTATTTCGATCTTTCGAAACGGCTCTCCTATGTCGACACGGATAAAATCTTTGAACTCTTTGAATTCGACATCAAGCCCCTTGAGTGCGCCGCGGATACCGCTGTCATCGATTACACGTTCAAAGCTGCCCATGGCCGGGCTGTCTGATATCCGGACCCGGCATCCTTTTTGGAGGGCATATTCAGCCGCGGCCTTGACCACCAGAGGGTGGGTGACGATTGCCTTCTCAGGTGGCGCCGGGGCGAGGAGGTTCGGCTTGAGCACGACGCGGCTGCCGGATCTGA
>JBAIXS010000407.1:0-2689 GCA_037916395.1 Candidatus Sulfobium mesophilum | reverse complement strand
GACACGGCAGAGCGGACCATCCTGGCAGTGGAGCAGATTAATCCGGGCGCGATCGTTTACCCCACTGTCAACTGCAGGGTAGATGGGCCGCTTCCTGAGAGCCGGGACCTCGCGCGGCCGGCAGGCTTACATGCGCACCATCTCCATTTCGAGACCATTTCATTCAAACTGGGCGACGACATGGATATGAAATCGATCAGCAGCTTTTTCGATGACATGTCTTTAGGCAGATACGGTGATATAGTAAGGGCCAAGGCGCTTGTCAACACGCTGCAGGGCCCATTTAAATTCGATCTAGCCTTTGCGAACGTTCAAAGCGTCCCTTTCGACAAACCGGTCGCCGGCAGCCGGCTCGTGGTCATCGGCAAAAACCTCAACAAAGAGGCCCTTTGCTCCGCTATCTGATCTAACGCTGCCGGAGTTTAGCCCCTATTATTCATAAACTGTGGAACGAGAAGGCGTGATATAGTATTTTCGCTCATTCTCACTTCGTTCCGAGGCTTTTGCCTCATGATCCTTGAAGAACATACTGTAGGTATATCGGCAAAAGAAACCGCTCAAACACCATACCCCGCCTTATTCTGTCTCTTCTTGTATTAAATTCATGAATAATGTAGTTTAGGCTATGATCTTATGATAAGGCGATAGGGAATGGAAAAGATAAAGCTCGGCATAAGCTCATGCCTGCTCGGCGAGAAGGTCCGCTATGACGGCGGCCATAAACTGGATCATTTCCTTAAAGATACTCTCGGCAGGTATGTTGAGTGGGTGGCTGTCTGCCCTGAGGTGGAATACGGCCTGCCCATACCCAGGGAGGCAATGCATCTGGTCAGATCTGAGACGAGGCCGCGTCTTGTGACATCCCGGACCGGAATTGACCATACAGACGGGATGAGAAGATGGGCGGAAAAGCGGCTTGATGAACTGGAGAAGGAGGACCTCTGCGGCTTTATTTTCAAGAGCGGATCGCCTAGTTCAGGCATGCGCGGCGTGAAAGTATATAACCCTTCAGGCACTCCGGCCCGCACGGGAGTAGGCATCTTTGCAGGCGCATTCATTGAACGCCTCCCGCTCATGCCTGTTGAGGATGACGGGCGTCTTCAAAATCCATCCCTCAGGGAAAACTTCATCGAGCGCATCTTTGTATTTAGGAAGTGGAAGGAGATGGCCGGGCGGGGCAGGTCTCTTAAGGACCTTATTTCGTTTCACACTGACCATAAGCTTCTCATCCTTTCCCATAGTCCAAAACATTATACAGCCCTTGGAAGGCTTGTGGCTGAGGCAAAGAAGCTGAAAAAAGAAGGGCTTTATACGCGATATCCGGAGATTCTCATGGAGGGGCTCAGGCTGCCGGCGACGACCAAGAAAAACACGAACGTGCTTCAGCATATCGCCGGATATTTCAAGAGGCAGTTGTCTGCTTCAGAGAAGCAGGAATTGGTCGAGATCATCGGGAACTACCATAGCGGCCTCGTGCCGCTTGTCGTTCCTCTTGTTCTGCTAAATCATTATGTGAAGAAATACGATGAGCAGTATCTTCTGCGTCAGGCATATCTGAATCCGCACCCTGCGGAACTCATGCTCCGGAACCACGTCTGACGGTTTCGCCAGAAGCCCGTATGCTTCGTTGCGCCGGACTGTTCTAAAGGCAGTTGACTTTCTCGATATAAGCCTTCACATCGAATTTGGACTTGCAGCCGCTATAGCTCATGTATCTGATCTTGCCGAATATCGGCCTTTGGCCCCATGCCCTGTCATGGACGCCACCGATTGACCAGGCAATGCCGGCATAGCCGTTTGGGTCCCTGCCGTCAAGCGAATATTTGTCATTCAGATATATCGCGTTCTGCAGCGCCTCTTCGGGAGAACCCGTCCATTCAAGAATCTTCTTTGCCCAGTACATTCGCATGTAGCCGTGCATTTTTCCGGTTATCGCCATCTCTCTCTGCGCCGCATTCCAGAGGTCGTCATGTGTGGCGGCCTGCTCAAACTGTTTCAGGGAATAATTATATATGCGTTTATCCTTACGGTGTTCATGAAGCGTTTTTTGGGCCCATAAAGGAAAGCCTTCAAAGGAGTCATAATTCGGGTTATAAAAACAGAAATTATCCGACAGTTCCCTCCTGATAATCAGCTCCTCTAGGAATGCGTCGCGGGACTTCTTTGCCGCGGCGCTGTCAGCGACCTCGAGCGCTACCCGCTGTGCAGACAACTGGCCGAAATGTAAATAGGGCGACAAACCGGATTGGCCGTTAAGAGACGGGTCATTGCGGTCTTCAGAATATTTATCAAAGCGGTCCCTTAGAAAATTTCTCAAATGCCGAAGTGCGGCATCCTCTCCCGGCTTCAATCCGCCGACCTCATCTGTTGTGCCCCTGTCAATTCGCTGCCGTATATGTTTTAGGCGGTCCGGATAAACAGTTCGTCCCGTAAAGGGAAACGGATGTTTTCTTATCCTGGGGAATGGGGTCAAAAATTCGGGCAATGCCCTAAGCAATTTCGGTCTGATCGTATAGGCCCCGAATTCCTGTTTTGCGGAGGTGCTGCGGCAGGGGACGATATTGTGAGCATCTACCTCATAAAATGGGATGACGATAGATTCTGAGACTTCTCCTTTCCATTGACGCTTGATGCGAAGAGGATCGAAGTCCGTGATAAGACATCCTGCCCCGATTTTCTTCAGATAGGC
>JBAIXS010000406.1:0-10272 GCA_037916395.1 Candidatus Sulfobium mesophilum | reverse complement strand
GGCAAACCATGACGGAGTTCCATTATTTCCCCCTCCGCTTTCTGAAGTGCACCGAGACTTTTGTTATCTGTACTACGCTGCGATTCAATAGCATAGATCGCGCAGTTCACATATGCGCCGTTAACACACTGCGCCCTGTCTATCATAAGCGATGATAAGGCAGCTTCGCATAGTTCAGGATTATTCATCCTTAATGGACACATTGCCTCATACCTCAAGTTTCTTTGTCTTTGATTTGTGTTCTAAAGTTCCCTGCGTGAAATGCAAACCATATGCCAAAAGGCAAAAGAAGGAACAATCTTCGTTTGTGGGCTTAAATCTGGCAAATTCCAATGAACGATATTACATCAGTGAAGGAGGGTATATAAATTTTTGTTAGACTGGTTAATACTTTTAAATAGTTTAATTTCGCTGTATGACGATATTGTACGTTCAAGAGAGAAATATTTTTTGAGGCTTTTGGAAAATACGGCTTATAAACCGAAGGGCATCAAGGCGCCTATAAGTCCTTAACCAAGGGGAAGATATGCCTTAGGGTTAAGGTCAAGCCCCGCAATTTCACCTTTAACAAAGTGATGATATCCGGCTACCGCTATCATTGCGGCGTTGTCTGTGCATAATGCAGGCGGGGGGACAAAGACATCAACTCCCCTTTCCTCGGCCATTTCTTTCATCCTTTCCCTTAACGCGCTGTTTGCCGCTACGCCTCCGGATAAGGTGACCTGACTGACCCTTTTCTTTCTTATAGCCCATTCCGTCTTTCTGATCAACACATCTATGACCGCAGCCTGAAAAGACGCTGAGATGTTACGAATAAGTTCAGTATTTTCGGCATTTAAAGACTCATATGGCCCTTTGGAATGCGATCTCAGAAAGTTCAGCACTGCAGTTTTCATACCGCTGAAGCTGAAATCCAGTGTTTCGGGAAGGTAGGCCCTCGGAAAATCAATTGTGCGCGGGTCGCCCTGCCGCGCCAGTCCATCGATCACAGGACCGCCGGGATAGCCGAGACCGAGCAATTTAGATACCTTGTCATAAGCTTCACCCGCGGCGTCATCGCGAGTTCGCCCCAGTTCATTATACAGGCCGTAATCCATTGCGAGGTAGAGGCTGGTATGACCGCCTGACACTATAAGAGACAGGAAAGGAAACTTTGGCGTTCGAGCTTCCAAAAAAACAGAAAGGATATGCCCTTCGAGGTGGTTTACTGCCACGAGCGGGATGCTTCTTGAGTAACATAGCGCCTTGGCAAAAGAGCATCCTATGAGTAAAGACCCTATAAGTCCGGGGCCATGGCATACAGCAACGGCATTGATATCCGGCAGTTGTGCACCTGCTGTCCGCAACGCCTCGTCGACTACCGGCCGGATCATCTCTATATGTCTCCTGGATGCAAGTTCCGGGACTATTCCGCCATATTTTGCGTGGATCTCCGACTGGTTTGAGACTATATTGGAAAGTATTTTTTTCCCATCCTCGACGACAGACGCCGACGTATCGTCGCAGGAGGTGTCTATACCAAGAACAAGCATCGAATATTATAAAAGGTCGCTTTTCAGAGAATCAAACGTGATTATTATCCTGAAACGTCATGGGATATTTCAGCTTTCTTCGCTTCCTGAAAGCTCTTCGATGAGTCCCTCAAGGAGCGAAGTTATCACCGAGAGGTCGGAACTCTTGTCCAGGTGGGGCAGTATATTAAGTTCCGGCAGTTCGCCCTTGATTTCTTTGTCCAGTACCCTGCAGAAGGCGAGCATAACCTTGTCGTCGAACTGTGTATTAAGACACCTGCTCAGCTCCGAAAGCGCCTCTCTGATGCCCATCTTGTCACGGTAGGTCCTCTTTGAGGTCATGGCGTCGAAAGAATCAGCAAGAGCAAGGATCTTTGCGCCCTCGCTCAGGTCGCTATGCGATAGCGCGTCTGGATAGCCTGTGCCGTCAGGTCTTTCATGATGGTGCCTGACGATATTTTCGACGTCCTTCCAGGGGAACTTGATATGGGAGATAATCTTGTGAGACAAAAGCGAATGTCTTTTCACCTCTTCCATTTCGCTTTTGGTAAAGGGGGTTTTCTTATTGAGGAGGTCATTGCTTATTACAAGTTTGCCGACATCATGGAGGAACCCTGCCACATAGATGCCTTCGATATCGTGATCGGTCCATCCGAGTTCCCTCGCGATAGCCGCCGAATACCTTGCCACTCTCTGGGAATGATGCCGGGTATAGACATCCTTTGCGTCAATAGCCGCCGCGAAAGCCTGAAGGGTGTCATGATATATCTTGCGCATCTCCTCGTAGAGCTTCTGGTTGTCTGTGAGCTGTTCTGTCAGGGTGATGAAGAGCGCCCTGTTGTTAAGAGTAATCGCGATTTGATGGGAGATCACCTTGAGGATTTCGAAGTCCTCCTTGGTGTAAGGCTCCAGGGTGAATTTCCCGCTCAGCATGATCGTTCCAATGAATTCGTTTCTGACCCACAGGGGAGTAATTACTTCTACGCCTGCCGCCTTTAGGGACGCGTCGTTGTAAGCATAGTAAGGGTCGTTTTTGCCGGCTGCGCGAATGGACTCGAAATCGACATCCTCAAGGGACAGCCTCTGGAACCCCCTGCGGGCCGCAAACATAATATCTTCTCCGGATTTGTCATAGCAGGTTATGGCCCCCTTGCTGGCGAGAAAGGTCCCCATGACGACATAAAGCAGGGACCGCAGTTTCTCTTTAAAATTCTTTTCAGAGGTGATCTCTTCTCCCAGGTCGGCAAGAGCGGAGATGTTAAAGAGCGCCTTTTTCAATTCCATTGTCTATTCATTACCACTACCCAGGAACTCAAGCGCGCCATTTTCATTCTGGAAGAAACGAAAGTACTTGGTGAGGCCGAGCATATCAAAGATGCCGAGCTGGACCTTGTCCATTTCTGTAAAACAGAGAGTGCCGCCTGCGGCCTGCAATTGTTCCATAACATGCAGAAGGAGAGAGATGCCTATAGAATTAATAAGGTCTGTTTCCCTGAAGTTTACTATTATCTTCTTTACTCCCGCTCTCGTATATTTCCCGCATTCGCTGACTAGGCCTTCGCCGGCCAGGTTATTGAGATATCCCTGCGGGTAGAGGACCGCCACGTCATTTACCAGTCGCGATTTCACCCTAAATCCGGTTGCATTCAATTTAACACCTCGCTTCTTTTTATGTTTTTTATGAGTGTTACCCTTGTCCTGTCACCGATTCTTTCGACCCTTACGTCATCCATGATCTTTCGCAAAAGAGTAAAACCCCAGCCCCTCTTCTGTCCCGCTGCTAATTTTTTTTCGGTGGGGCTTTCTTTAAGCGAATCGAGCGTGAAATGTCTGCCGGGGCTTTCTATCGCGATTTCAAGCCTTTGAGGGGAAGTAGTGAATTTCAGATATATCTTCTTTTCATAACTGCCGCTGTGCTCCATGGCGTTTATGCAGCTCTCAACCAGCGCCAGCTGGAGATATTCCATGAGCTCAGGCTCCAGGTTTATATTCTTCCCTATCTGGTCGATTGCGCGTGCCGCTACCAGCTCGGCCTGTTCGCTCATGGGTATTACCATTTCGAAGACGGATGAATCGCCCGTCATCTCGTATTTGGCCTCGATTAGTTTTCGTATCTCAGCGTCAGTTTTGGCTTCGACCTCTCTGAAATACAGAGACTGCACGAAATCTTCAACGACCGGGTCGAAGCCCCGCCCAATATCATTCAGTTCAAGCACATCCAGTGCCGTGGCCAGCTGGGTTTCACGCACACCAAGGATCTTCGAAAGCCTTTCCTGATCGTCTGCTTCCCCCCGTGCCATGCGGTGCATCATAAGGCCCAGGATGGTCCTTCTGAGCCCCTTATCACGCAGGCTTTCACCGAAGACCGAAGACCAGTAGAAAGCCGTTTCGCCGTCAATAATATCAAAGCTATAGCATTCGGCAAGGTCTCCCTTGCCCAGGCTGATTTTTTTCATTTTCCAGGCCGCTTTTGCCAGGTTTCTGATATAAAGGGGGTTGCCCTTTACCCTGCGTATGATTCCGGAGGCTGCCTCCCTGTCACAGGAGATTTTCATTTTGGCCAGGAGGGAACTGAAGAGCTCATAGGCAGTATCTTCGGGAAGGGGAGAAAGGCGCATTCTTTCAGTTGCCTTATGAAGCGAAGGGTCTGAAAAAATAGCCTCCAGTTTAGCCGAAGGTGAGCCAGTGATTATATGAGGGCAAAGACTGTTATTCATCGATACCTCAAACAGACTGGTAAGTCCCGGAGCATCTCCCCGTTTGGTCTCATGGAGGTCCTCCGAGGCGGTAAAATCGTCGAGCATGACCAGCACCGGCCGGCCTCCCCGTACTGCCGCAGCAGCAGGAGTGGAGATCGCAGAAAGTATCTGTCCGTATAGATCGCCATGATCAGCGTTCTCCTGAAAGTCATCGATACAGTCTATCAACCAGTCAAGACCGAGAGAGGAAATCAGCGGCATGAGCCGCGGGAGGGGCATGCTTATATTGTTAACATAAAGCGGTTCCTTTTTCACAAAGGCGACATATTGCCTGATGAACCTCGTGAAATAGTCCCTCGCAAAAGTGGCGCTTTTCAATGCAGCGGTTTTAAAAGAGTAATAGAAAGGCACGACATCCTGTGAATCCCAAAAAAGAGAACGGTGAAGCTGTTTGAGCAACTCGGTCTTTCCTATGCCGCGTGATCCCGTAAGGAGGACGTTGTCGGCGAGTATATCTCTTCTTAAACCGGCCAGACGCCTCAGATAGGACAGTTCGTCCTCTCTGTTGAAATAGTCCTTTGCCGGCAGGCCTTGCAGCGGCATGCTACCGCCTCACCAAAATACAGATGATGATGTCATTGCTCAAATACGTTCACCCCTTTGGGAAGGGACAGGTCGAATACCGAATCCCCGAGACCCGTATTTATCTTTATATCGCTTAGCATGATTTCGATTACGTTTGAATAAGAGTCGTGGATAGTAAATGAACGAATAGGAAACGTCTCTTCAGACATTCTGATCCTTATTGAAGTTACGCTGCCCATGGGCTTTTTCGGTTTTAGTATGATAGAATCATCCTTGGCGGATGCGGAGAATTCGTCCTTGATATTTCCGAACCCGCCCAGCAGAGCCACCGGCGTCTGCCCGTATGTCTGCCTGTCGAACTTGCTCTTATACGCCTGACGCTCGCCTTTCTTATATATAAGTACTGTGTCGTTGTTTATGGTAAGGTCCTGAGCGGTCTTCCCCTTATACTCCCATTTCATCTTATAGGGAGGCTTGATGAAAAAATTACCTTTGTATGTCTCGGTCTTATCGAGGTCCTTGATGGTGCTCTTCTGAACAAAGGACCCTTTCAGGTCTTTTATGTTCTCGTAGGCCTTCTGGATCCTTGCGATCTGCTGTTCGGTGTCGGCGGCGCCGGCCGTTCCGGCAAAAAACAGAGACAGAAACATAACAGAAATAGTAACTAGGCTATGAATGCTTGTGTAAAACATTCCCCATGTTGTCGTCCCGGCTTGACAGGGATTCTTCCCTGAGAAAGTCTCACGATTCTCCCTACGACCGGCCTCGTCTTTTTTTTTCACGAATGTCTCCTCAGAAAGTCTCTGGGTTTGCCCGCACCCTTGGGAGGTCCCACGAGCCCATCGTCCTCCATTATCTCCATCATTCTTGCGGCCCTATTATATCCTATCTTGAAGCGTCGTTGCAGCGAAGAAATGGACACTTCGCCGACTGATTCGGCAAATTCTACAGCCTTATAGTACATCTCATCTCTCTCCTCGGTGGTCTCTTCCGAAGACGGGGCCTCGGAAGGGATTTCCTCGAATATGGAAAAGTCCGGTTTGCCGTACTTTTTGATGAAGGATGTGACCGCAGTTATTTCATCCTCCGTGATAAGGGCGCCATGAACGCGAATTATCCTTGAACCCGGCAGCATCAGAAGCATATCGCCTTTCCCAAGAAGCTGTTCTGCGCCCTGAGAGTCGAGGATCGTTCGTGAATCGATCTTGGAAAAGACCTGGAAAGATATTCTGGCCGGAAAGTTTGCCTTGATCAAGCCGGTTATGACATCCACTGAGGGCCGCTGAGTGGCGATGATCAGATGTATGCCTGCGGCCCTGGCCATCTGGGCAAGTCTCGTGATGGAATCCTCGACCTCATTGGAAGAGGCGAACATCAGGTCCGCCAGTTCATCGATGAATATCACAATGTAGGGAAGTTTTTCCTCGTCAGATGACTGCTGGTTGAAACTTTCTATGTTTCTTGAGCCCTTTTCCGCAAGCAGCCTGTACCTGCGCTCCATTTCAAATACCATCTTCCTTAGCGCTTCAGCAGCCTTCTTCGGGTTTGTGATGACCGGCGAGACAAGATGAGGGATGTCCTCATACATCGAAAGCTCAAGGAGCTTAGGGTCGATCATCATCAGTTTGACCTCCGACGGGGAAGCCTTATAAAGAATGCTCATTACCATTGAATTTATAGAAACGCTTTTGCCTGCGCCGGTCGCACCGGCCACCAGAAGGTGAGGCATCTTTGCCAGGTCCGCTACCACAGGCGTGCCAAAGATATCCTTGCCGAGGGCCAGTGTGAGTTTCGATGTGCTGTTACAGAACCCCTCGGAAGCTATGATCTCTCTTAGCGATACTATTTCTCTTTGTTTGTTGGGAACTTCTATTCCTATAGTGGCCTTGCCAGGGATGGGGGAAACCCGCGTGCTCTGTGCCCGGAGCGCAAGGGTCAGATCGTCCGCAAGAGTAACGACCCTGTTGATCTTAACGCCGGGCGCCGGCTCGAACTCATAAAGTGTGACTACGGGGCCCGGGTGAACGCGTGTTATCTTGCCCTGCACATCGAAGTCCACCAGTTTGCTTTCAAGTAAGGAGGAATTTGCAAAGAGCTCATCCTTTGACGGGCGCAAAGATGAAGTATCATAGACAGTCAATAGTTCAAGAGAGGGAAGAGAGTAATCAGTTCCTCTTGACGATATCGGGCGGCGTCCGGCACCCGGTGATAGTTCACTGTCGGTCTCTGTCTCAGCAGGCGGCTCTAGCATGAATTCCGGCATGGGCTCTGTGATGACAGGGATTTCCTCCTCCGGTTCCGCGGACAAAGGGCTCAGATTATCTTTTTCAGTAGCATGTATGAGGATGTCGTCCCGTACCTCGCCCGGCCGGACTTCTGCCGTGGAAGGTTTAAGCCCCCTTTTCCTGAACAAGGATGGAATCGAGGTCATAGATACGGGAGACAGCAATATTAGTGACGCAAGAAACCCTGACAGAGAAAATATATAGGCCCCGAGTATGGAGAAATATTTTTCAAGAAACTGGGATAAGGAAGCTCCCAGGATTCCCCCGGGTCTGAACGGGGTTTTGATATCGAAGGTTACGCAAAAGAGGGAAATTAGCAGCGACAGCGAAAAAATAAGGAGCAACACCCCGAAAAGATAAACCTTCTTTGCCTCCTTTCCCAAGAGCCTTCGTATGCCGTAGGCCAGGAGGAAAACAGGGAGAATAAAGACAGAATAACCGGCAATCGTGATGAGGGTGTCAGAGAGATAGGCCCCCGCAATGCCGCCATAGTTCCTGGATGGTGATTTCGAGTAAGTAAAAAAGGACGGATCCCATTTTGAATATGTGTAGACGCTCAGGCCGAGATAAATGCTTCCGAGTGCTGAAACTATGCCCAGTACTTCCTCTTTGGCCCTTTTTACCCTTTCAGCCATATCCCTAATATTATAACCGCAGCCAATATTAATCTGTTGTCATATGTAACCATGTTCAACGTTCACCCCTTTTCAAGTAACAATCGGCCAGGCGTCCCTTCCACGAAACCGCCTCCGCAGCCCGATGAAAGCTGTCTCAAAATTTCCATCCCCTCTGCCAGTAAAAGACCAGAACGAGCAGCCCGAATGCTATCCGGTAATAAGCAAACCCTGAAAAATCATGCCGTGAGACATATCGCAGAAACGACTTTATAACGAAAAGCGCGGAAAAAAAAGATGTTACGAAGCCGATGACAAATAACGGAACGTCCAAAACCGAAAGCGAATGCAGGCTCGAAATCAGATCGTATATGGTCGCTGCAAACATAGTGGGAATAGCCAGGAAAAAAGAAAATTCGACAGCAACCAGTCTGTCAAACCCTATGAGCAGGCCACCCATGATTGTTGCGCCGGAACGCGATATGCCCGGGAAGAGCGCCAGACACTGGGCTATTCCCACGCCGATGGCCTGTTTCAGCCCAATGGTATCGACGTCTTTCACATGTGACCGATGGTCAATCCTTTCGATTACGAGAATCGCAAACCCTCCCGCAATAAGTGCCGCAGCAACAGTGATCGGGTTAAAGAGGTAGGCTTTTATAGCTTTGTGAGCCAACAAGCCCATAAAAGCGGCAGGAAGAAAAGCTATCATGATGTTTATTGCAAAAAATCGGGCCTCTCTGTTGTCAGGAAGCCCTCTTATCACAGAGAAGACCTTCCTACGGTAGAGCCATACGACGGATAAAATGGCCCCCAACTGGATAAACACCTCGAAGACCTTTGCTTTTTCGTCCCCGAAACCCATAATGTTACCGGCAAGGATTAGGTGGCCTGTGGATGAGACGGGGATGAATTCAGTAATACCCTCGACAATCCCCAGGAAGAATCCCTTCAAAAGAAGTATCAGTTCCACGCGGTGCTGCTGACAGGAAGAAATTCTGTCAGTCCCTGGACAATACCGAGTATAAGTGCCTCAAACATCAGGGAATTATAACAAATTGTTGGATATTAAATATAATTTTTAAAAAAACAAAACCTGCCCCGCACCCGTCCCCGAAGGGGATTTTAAAAGAGCAACTGAATAAGCAATGGTCAACTCCTTGTCGCGGCGACTCGCACGCGGCGAATAGGGCAGGGGTATTTTCGAGTCCAAAGAAATGCAACAATAACTGATTATATAGGTTGAAAAGAACAGAGCCGAAGCTTATTCAACCGAGATACATATTTTTCCAAAATGGGCCCCGCTTTCCATGTAGCGAAGCGCATTGGGCGCCTCCCCAAACGAAAAAACATGGTCGATTACCGGGCGAAGCCTGTGCAGACTGACAGCCCAGTTCATAGACTCGAACATCTCGCGGGAGCCGACCAGTATTCCCTGAAGACGGATTTTTTTCATGGTGATCGGCCTCGGGTTTATTTCTCCGGAGGCGCCTGACAATACCCCCACGAGGCTGATTCGTCCTGCCGTGCGAACTGCCTTCAGAGACTGAGGAAGTGTGCCAGCGCCTCCGACTTCAACGACAATATCAGCACCTGCGCCCCCTGTCAGTTCGCGGACTCTTGCGCCCCATTCCGGCACCGTTTTGTAATTTATGCCATGGTCTGCTCCGAGCTTCAGAGCTTTTGCAATCTTTTCATCACTGCCCGAAGTAATGATTACCTCCGCGCCGGCCATCTTCGCGAATTGCAGGGAAAAAATCGAGACGCCTCCAGTGCCGAGAAGAAGTACGCGTTGTCCCGGCTTCATCCCGCTTTCGATAAGCGCATGCCACGCTGTAACCGCCGCGCAGAGAAGTGTCGAGGCTTCTTCGTAAGAGAGATGATCGGGGACTTTTACCAGACCGTGCTCATGCAGTGCCGCGTATTGAGCAAGCATGCCTTGCCCTCCTCCGCCCAGAGCTGACCTGAACTTCACCTCGGTCAACTCCCCATCGATCCAATCCTGCATAAATATGCCAGCGACGCGGTCGCCGACCTTTACTCTGGAGACACCTTCCCCCACCGCGATTACATCACCAGCGCCATCTGAAAAGGGGACAAAGGGCAGAGGGATTTTGGGATTGTATAGGCCCTTTACCATCAGCAGGTCCCGGTAGTTAAGGGAGACGCATTTAATTTTTACTAGAGCCTGTCCCCTTCCGGGTGAAGGCATCTCACGCTCTGCAAGTGTGAGATGGTCTATGCCGAATGACTCTGTGATTTCGTATACCTTCATGTCGCCTCCGTTAGCAATTTTTTTCTTCCACTTTATCACATTTGAAACGCTTACACCATGTAGCTTCCCGGTTTGTAGTCGGCATGAAAAAGAAAAACCTCAATCGCTTGTTCAGTGTTTGCTGGGGTTTGTTGTTTCCAGCCGTACTATGTGACGTTTTGACATAAAAAATATGTTCGGGTACTTCCTTGGACTGCAACAAGTTTACCTTTTCATAACTGCGACTTTCCCCGCATAGCGAACGGAGTCGGAGAATTTGTGAAGATGGTATGTTGCCACAAAAAATTAAAGGTTATTAATCAC
>JBAIXS010000405.1:0-10563 GCA_037916395.1 Candidatus Sulfobium mesophilum | reverse complement strand
CATCGGCGAGCCTGGGTGCCCAAAAGTTCAGCTCATCGGCGTTGGGGTCATCCAGGGTATACTGAAACTGCGTGCGACTCACCCTCGCATCGACCGTGAGGTCCTGCACCGGCTGCATGTATAGCGTAATGCCGCTGACCTTAGACAATTCCGGCTGGAGCCGCCGGATGATTTCACTTGCCGTGGCGCTTCGTTTTTCGAGAGGTTTGAGGTTGATAAGAATCCTTCCGGTATTAAGTGTCGTATTGGTGCCGTCCACACCTATGAAGGTTGAGAGGCTCTCTACTGCCGGATCCTTAAGGATCACTTTTGCAAGTTCCTGCTGCCGTTCTGCCATGGCCGGAAACGACGTGGACTGCGGCGCCTCGGAAATACCCTGTATAGCCCCTGTGTCCTGTACTGGGAAGAAGCCCTTCGGGGCCATATCATACAGCAATACCGTCAGGACAAGGGTCGATACCGCTACTATAAGTGTCGCTGTCTGATGCTTGAGCACCCATTTGAGCGTCCTGCCGTAGGCAGATATTATCCTGTCGAACACCTGCTGCGATGCGTGGTAGAACCTTCCCTGTTTCTCCTCGGGAACATGTTTGAGAATGCGCGAGCACATCATCGGGGTTAAGGTAAGTGAGACAACAGCCGAGATCAAAATAGTGATGCCGAGCGTGACAGCAAATTCCCTAAACAGGCGCCCGACAACGTCGCCCATAAAAAGAAGAGGAATCAATACCGCAATGAGGGAAACCGTCAGTGAAAGGATGGTGAAGCCGATCTGACTCGCCCCTTTAAGCGCAGCCTCCATTGGGCTTTCACCCGCTTCAACGTAGCGGGCGATATTTTCGATCATGACGATGGCGTCATCTACAACAAAGCCGGTCGAGATGGTAAGCGCCATAAGTGAAAGGTTGTTCAGGCTGAATCCCATCAGATACATCGCTCCGAAGGTCCCCACCAGCGACAGGGGAACGGCAACGCTCGGAATGGTCGTGGCAGGCAGGTTGCGCAGAAAAAGAAAGATTACGAGCACAACCAGCACTACCGCAAGCATAAGCTCGTACTGCACATCTGCAACCGACTCACGGATGGTTGTAGTGCGGTCAGTCAGCACGGAAACCTTTATCGCAGGCGGCAGGGAGCTTTCCAGTTGGGGCATAAGCTTCTTGATACGGTTGACGACCTCGATGACATTGGCGCCGGGCTGGCGCTGGATATTGACTATAACTGCCGGCTCGACGTTCATCCAGGCGGCTTGGTTGACGTTTTCGGTATCGTCGATCGCCTCTGCGACATCGGACAGTTTGACGGGCGAGCCGTTTCGATAGGCTACAATGAGCGACTTGTAGTCGCCGCTCGTAAAGAGCTGATCGTTGGCGCCTATTACATACGACTGTTTAGGTCCGTCGAATCCACCCTTGGCCTGATTGACATTAGCGGCGGTAATGGCCGTTCTGAGGTCTTCGAGTGTAAGACCGTAGGCGGCAAGCGCCGTCGGATTTGCACGGATCCTTACCGCAGGCCTCTGTCCACCGCTTATGCTGACGAGGCCCACACCTGCCAGCTGTGAAATCTTCTGCGCAAACCTTGTATCTGCAAGATCTTCGATTTGCGGCAGCGGTATAGTGGATGATGTCAGCGCCAGGATAAGAACAGGGGCATCAGCAGGGTTTACCTTGCTATAGACAGGCGGATTCGGAAGGTCAGAAGGAAGGAACGTAGAGGCGGCATTGATAGCGGCCTGGACCTCCTGCTCGGCGACATCAAGGCTCAGATCGAGACTGAATTGAAGCGTGATAACAGAACTGCCGCCTGAGCTTGCAGATGTCATCTGCTTAAGGCCTGGCATCTGCCCGAACTGACGCTCAAGCGGAGCGGTCACCGAAGACGCCATAACATCCGGGCTGGCTCCGGGATAAAAAGTGCGCACCTGTATCGTCGGATAATCCACCTGGGGAAGGGCCGAAACAGGCAGCTGCCGATAGGCTACTGCACCCGCCAGAATAATTGCTATCATGAGCAGCGTAGTTGCGATCGGCCGCTCGATAAAGATGCGGGACAGGTTCATTTAGTATTTGCTCTGCGTGGTCTGATTCTTCTGACCGCTCGGGCCGCTACGGGCGCTCTGGTCACGCAATATCACTTTACTCCCTTCTCGCAGCCTCTCCGCGCCGTCAGCCACCACGAGCTCGTCGGCTGCCAGTCCGGATTCGATTGACATGTCCCCGTTTTGGGAGACCCCGGCAGTCACAGGGCGCACTGTAACCGTTTTGTCAGCCTTTACGACGTAAACAAACGTGCCCTTGGGACCTCGCTGAACGGCCGAAGCAGGTACTATAATTGCGTTGTGCTTCATCTCAACGAGCAGACGTGCATTGACGAACTGGTTCGGGAAAAGCTCAATGCCTTTGTTCGCGAAGCCCGCCTTGAACTTCACGGTGCCGGTCGCCGGATCTACCTGGTTGTCGACCGTAAGCAGATACCCATCAGAAAGTTTCTGCTTTTGCTCCCTGTCAAATGCCTCTACAGCGAGATGTGCCCCGCCTTTGAGCTTGCTGAGTACCTTTGGGAGATTGTCCTCCGGGATCGGAAAAATAACCGTGATAGGCTGTAGCTGAGTGATCACGACGAGCCCGTTGGTGTCACTTGCATGAACGATGTTTCCGGGGTCTATAAGCCTCAGCCCCATCCGGCCGCTTATGGGCGCGGTGATACGGCAGTAAAGCAGTTGGAGCTTTGCGTTATCGATCTGCCCCTGGTCGGATTTCACAGCACCTTCATATTGGTGGACAAGTGCCTCCTGGGTATCTCTTTGCTGCTGGGAAACAGAGTCCTGCTCAGAAAGCACTTGGTATCGTTTGAGATCTAGTATCGCGTTTTTAAGGAGCGCCTGGTCTCTGGCCATCTGCCCTTCGGCCTGGGTTAGCTGCACTTCAAAAGGCCGCGGATCTATTTCTGCGATTAGGTCACCGCTGTTTACTATCTGTCCTTCCTTAAATAGCACCCTCATCAACTGTCCGTCGACGCGCGTCTTCACCGTGACGGTATTAACAGGCGTGACTGATCCCAATCCGGAGAAATACACGCCGACGTCGGCGGTTTTCGCAGCAACAGCAATTACCGGAAGGCTGATAGCGGGCTTCGGCGGTTGCTTCGACTGAGTAATGCCTGACCTGCTCAGGAAGAAGTAAGTTCCGGCTATGAGTACGCAGATCACAAACACCCAGACCGCTAACCGTATGCGCGGCCTGGAGGAAGAGGGCATGTCATCTCTGTTTCTGTTTTGATCGGGTGTCATAAGTCGTTGCCAAAACCAGAATCGACAATCTGATTTGTTTATATCGCACTATTATACATCTTTCATTTGGGTATTAGAATTGCGGACCTCCATCTTGAAGAAAAAGACGGAGAAAGCAGAAAGAAAGTTACAGGGGGAAGAAATGAAAAAATAAGACGCCGTAGACTCTTTAGAGGGCATAAATTTCAAAAAGGGATGATATTTGTCAGAAATGTTCCTACAAAATTTTCAGACAAATACGGATATCTTCCCCGCTACAATGGAGATAACATAAAAAGATGAGAGTAATTTTGTTTTTATTTCGTGACCTGGCAGTGTGTAGATGAAGGCATTTATTGTTTTATCCGACAATTCACCGTCGAAAAACAACACCTTAGTGTCGCTGATATCAACCCTCGCCGGCATCGAATCCATCGGAATTGCCGATGACGTGCCGGATGCTGTGAGCATTATTCAGAGGCGATATCCCAACACGCCGATATTCAACAGCAAGATACTGAAACAGAAAGGGCACGGTTTTCCGGCATCCGTTCTTGAAAACAACGGTTCTTTTATCATTCTGCCCAAACACCACGAATTTCAGGACAAATGTATTTACCTGGGGATAGATCTTTCAGTTGCGGACCAGAAAGAGTGGGTCTTAAATAAGATAGGGGAGATTATTCATGAATACCAGCACCTTGCTGCAAAATAGGCGCGAGGGAAAGAGATCGGAATTCACAGGCCAGTATAAAGATGCAATTAAGGAAATTCTGGCTCTTGCCGGCATTACCCTTAACGGAGACATGCCCTGGGATATCCGCGTTGCAGACGAGCGGTTTTATCATCGGGTACTGACGGAAGGAAGTCTGGGGCTTGGAGAGTCCTATATGGAAGGATGGTGGGACTGTGAAGAACTGGATAATTTTTTTGCGAAACTCATTCCGATAAATCCGGAAGCAAAGATCAAGATGAACTGGCGAATTGTCCTTCATACCCTTGGCGAGGCAATATTCAATAACGGAAGGAAAACCAAGGCGTTTCAGATAGGGGAGAGGCATTACGACAAGGGGAATGAACTATTCAAAAATATGCTCGACAAAAGGATGGTCTATAGCTGCGCCTATTGGAAGGACGCGAAGGACCTTGATGAGGCGCAGGAAGCCAAGCTGGAGCTTATCTGCAGGAAACTCGGCCTTAAACCCGGCGACAAGGTGCTTGATATAGGCTGCGGATGGGGCAGTTTCGCAAAATATGCGGCTGAGAAGTACGGCGTGGAAGTCGTCGGCATAACAGTGTCGAAGGAACAACTTTCGCTCGGGCAGGAGCTCTGCCGCGGACTGCCGGTAGAACTCAGACTGCAGGATTACAGAGACATGACCGAGCGGTTCGACCATATTGTATCAGTCGGAATGTTCGAACACGTGGGATGGAAGAACTATCGGACTTATATGAAAAAAGCCAGGCAATGCCTGAAAGATGACGGCCTGTTTCTGTTACACTGCATAGGCAGCAGCATATCATACGTTTCAGGAGACCCATGGCTGGAAAAGTATATATTCCCGAATTCGATTATTCCGTCGATGAAGCAGATCAGCGCTGCCCTCGAAGGCCTCTTTACTGTCGAAAATGTCCAGAACTTCGGTTTCTATTATGATAAGACGCTCACATCATGGTTCAGCAACTTCCATGACAACTGGGACAGGATAAGAGAGCGGTACGACAGGGAGTTTTACAGGATGTGGAAGTATTATCTTCTTAGCAGCGCAGGCGCCTTCCGGTGCCGCAACCTTCAGGTTTGGCAGTTCGTCCTGTCACCAAACGGCGTCAAGGGCGGGTATGAGGCGGTATGTTAGCTGCGTAGGCAAAGACCTACAGTGCAAACAAATAAAGTCCTACACGAAAAAAAGATTCTGTCCGATTTAATTCCCGTAGCTCAAAGGCGTATTCTTTTTTATCGGGATGCAAATAATATTCTTTGATTGGCGGAGGTTGTCATGGCGTGTCTTTTTATGGAAGTTATGCATGGTCATAATTGCAAGGCGGTGCAAGGAACATATTCGCCAAGCCGCTTTCAGCTTCGGGAATACTGCAAAAGCAGCAGACATAAAGTTTGTCCCCTGTATTTGGGACTCAGCAGACGGTTCCGCGTAACGGAATTACCTGCGTCAAATACCGAAGTTGGAGGCAGCGCAACTCATGAGGGGACCCCATGGGGATGAAAGGCAGATACCTTCGGAAAATCTCTCCACCGCAGTCGTTCTCCAGCAGCAGACCGCTATTAGGTCTTAAGTTGGAGCGTTCGTTTTGCCTTCGCGCCCGTTGCAATTACGCGGAATGTAATTCGTGCGAATAATATAGGAAGCGGCTTCGAAGTCCGGCATTTACCTATGAAGGCGCAGAAGCGAAATTTATCTCAAGAGGCCTTGGCAATCTGAAATATTGTGGGAAGCCCCCTAAAGAGGCCGGCGAAGTCTTTCTTTCAAGAAAATCGATACCGCATTGATAACGTGCCCACCAGAGTCTTGCAGATTATTTAATTATTGTGCCGTTTTGAAGACAATCTACTCCTTCATGCATGGATGATATATATGGTCAAGGAAAAATCCCGCGAAAGGAACATGACTCCATGGCATAATAAGAAATAATATAAGTGCAGGCAGGGAAGAAATGATTGAACCGATTCTTTTGGTCGAAGATGACAGGAAAATCGCCAGGGTAGTACAGGTCTACCTTGAGGGTGCGGGATACCGTGTAATCCATGTTGAAAAGGGCAGAGACGCCATAGACGCTGCGATTAAAGAGAAGCCCCTCCTGGTTTTATTGGACCTTATGCTGCCGGACGTCACGGGTGAAGAAACGTGCCAGGAATTAAAGGAGCTCGGGGATTTCCCGATAATCATCCTGACCTCCAAATCCTCGGAAGAAGAGAGGGTGGCAGGCTTTGCGCTTGGGGCGGATGATTATGTCGTGAAACCTTTCAGTCCGCGCGAACTGGTATATAGGGTCAAGGCCGTCTTAAGACGCGCGGGGAAAGGGGAACTCGAATCAGGACCGATAAGTTACAATGAAGGCGCACTTATTATTGACGGCCAGCGGTATGCCGTCGAAAAGAAAGGCATTCCCGTGGACCTGACGCCGACCGAATTTAAGGTGCTCCATGCGCTGGCTTCCTTTCCCGGGAAGGTCTTCACCAGGGAAGAACTGGTCGAAAAAGCGCTCGGCTATGAGTTTGAAGGATACGAAAGAAGCATAGACGCACACATAAAAAATATCAGGCAAAAGCTTGAGGACGACCCGAAAAGGCCCTCGGTCATAATCACTATTTACGGCGTCGGATACAGGTTTTCAGGGAAGAAGGATGCTTAAGAGCCTCTGGATAAAATTTCTGCTTTTACTCTTTGCGGTCTGCCTGATCGCAATCTCTACCGCCTTTATGCTCCGTGAGTTCATGATATCTGATTTCCGGGAATACCTCGAAGGTGAGAAGGAAGACAGGGCATACCTTATCACGGCCTCTCTCGAAAGCAGTTTCGATAAACATTCAGGGTGGGACAAAGAGGCACTGGCGGAGAATACGGTCTGGGCCCTAATGCTTGGCGTCGATGTCGAGCTCTACGATGAAAAGGGCAATCTGGTGACGGACACAGACCAGGCAGTGGAGGGCCTGTCTCCTCTCGTCAAAAAAAGAATAGCAGGTATTTTGGAGCCGGGAACGGATCCGGGAGCATCTGATTACGTCCCCTACTCACTCTTCCTTGGCGGCAGGGAAATCGGCCAGGTGAAGCTCCGGTTTCTTAATCCTCATAAAGAGAAGACCTTTGTGAAAAGGTCGGACCGTTTTCTTGTTCTGTCTATAGTGGCGCTGGGAGGATTTGCGGTTCTGCTGAGTGTCCTGTTTTCAAAAAAATTGACCGATCCAATAAAAGGGCTCACGAAGGCGGCAGTCGATTTGGGAGAGGGCGACCTGAAGAGGAGGGTCGAAATCTCTGGCAGCGACGAAATAGGCAGGCTCTCAGGAGCGTTCAACCGAATGGCGCAGGCGCTCGAAACGCATGAGGCCCTCAGGAGAAAGCTGACCGCAAATATTGCCCACGAGCTGAGGACTCCAATAGCCGCGATGAGGGGTGAGCTCGAGGCGATGATGGACGGCTATATCCCGGCCGAAAAAGATAACCTGCATTCTTTGTATGCCGAGATAGGAAGACTTCGCAAGCTCCTTGAAGGAATAGAGGAACTTTCACGGGCAGAGGCCAGCAGCCTTAATCTCGGGCGGCAATCGTTCCAACTTGCCCCCTTTCTGGGCAACATCATCGACAGGCTCGCATCGACTTCCGAAGAGAAGCATATTTCCCTTGAGCTTTCATGCGATGAAGGTCTTTACATCCGGGCCGATCCCGACCGGCTGAGCCAGATTGTTATCAATCTCGTAAGCAACGCGGTAAAGGCATGCGGACCAGGAGGCAGGGTGGTTGTCGCAGCGGACCGGCAGGGTAACAATGTGCGACTTAGTGTCACCGACAACGGAAGCGGCATAAAAGAAAAAGATCTCCCTTTCATCTTTGAACGTTTTTACAAGGTTTCCGGGAATGGACTCGGGCTCGGTCTCACAATAGTAAAAGAACTTGTCGAGGCCCACGGCGGGAAGGTCACTGCCTCAAGCGAGTACGGCAAAGGATCTGAGTTCATTGTCCTGATTCCCTCAGATTAAAACTGGACCGCATTAACCTTACATTATCATAAATAGGTCTGTAAGAAGTGCCTTTAACCGTCATGCGGACTTGATACGGCATCCAGAAGTCGTTGAAAAACCTGGATTTCGGCTTAACACAACGCCTGAATGACAAACCAAAAAAAGACTTTACGCACTTCGCGACTTTGCGCGGTCAATCAGCAAATTCACAATTATTCATAAAGCGTTCATTTCCGGGTCATATTCTTTTGTTACTCTTTAATCAAGAAGAAAGAAGAACGAATAACGCCTGATGGGGCGAAGGAGGAGAAAGATGAAGACCCTGTTATCAACAGTATTGATCGCCGTCCTGGTCCTCGGGTTCCTGTTTGCAGTAAGCACGAACAAAGCGGAGGCCTGGTACAGGTCCGGGCCGGCTGTGAATTTTTCGTTGGTTCTGCCGCCGTTTGGTCTTTCGATAGGGACCCCGGCTCCCTACTACTACCCAGGCCCTGTCTACGCGGCACCGCCCTATCCTGTCTATGAGCGTGCTTACTATGGGCCGTATTATGGATATTACGGGCACCGTTATTGGGCTAATAGAGGCTGGCACGGTGGTGGGCACGGCGGAGGGCACTGGAGGCACTAGGAACAGCAATAAACCGTGAAAGTTAACACCCCGGAGATGAGATGAACGCAGGATAATGAGAACTTCGATAGGGCGGTCTGAAGGGCCGCCCTCTGCTTCCGGACACTTCATTGCATCGCTGACCTCCCGGCAAAAGGTATAATGTACATGATGATAATGAAAATGTGCATACGGATAAAAAGGATCCTGGCAACAATCATCGCTGGCTTGCTGGCGACGCTGGTCCTCTTTTTTGATGTCGCTCCCGCCTCCGCCTTTAATGGTCATGGCAGATCTTCCAGCCCCCCCGCCGCCTTTAACGGTAACGGCAGACCCGGCAGCGGCAGACCGTCCGGACCTCCGGACGGGCGCGGCCAGGGGTATTATCGCGCTGATCCGGGCCCGAGGGATTTCAGATCCAACCCCAACCCCGGCTATTATCCGGGAGGTCGTGCCCCGGGGCGCGGACCGGGATATTATCAAGGCGACGGTGGCGCGAGGTTTTATCGCGGCCAGCCTTTTTCCCCCTACGGTGGACTCCAAAGGGGCGGCTATGGCGAAAGAAGGGCCGTACAGTCCAGGAGAGACGCACAGAGGATGCTCAATGATTATTACATGAGAAGAAATATGAGGATCGGTCCGGTCAGAGAGAACAGGTTTTATTACGAAGCCGATATCCTGGACAACAATAACAGATTCATGGACAGAGTCATTATAGACAAAAGATCGGGAAGAATCCGGTCCATTTACTGAAAAATGGGAGCGATGCTAAAAAGACTTCCATAATTTGCAAAGTTTCTGCCGCAATTCATTTAACCTGAGGCCCCATTACAGAGACAGCAGGACTGTGACGGAAATGCTGTTGGGAGAGTCCGCTAAAGCTCTTTCCTGCCTTTGTAATGGATACTATTAAAGAACGCGCATTTGGTACAGTCTTTAATCTTAATCGCATTTATGCCAAGGATGCGATCTTTATCTATGCAAAAAGTTCCCACAACCTCAGCACATATGTCTCCTTTGTCGGGCCATGCAGGACAGCCTCCTTTTTGCCCGCGTCCGCACTTGGTAAATTCCCAGCATTTCATATCGGATCTCCTTTTTCATAAGGTTATTATCTGACACTGTCCCTTATGATCCGTCTTATGATAACCATTATACTAACTTTTAGAATGAAAGAATATGTCGCTGACTTTTTGAAAATTGCCGAAGAACTAACATGTATATTGGAGCATTCATTTTTCAGAGAGCACGATCTGCTTCCTGATCAGCGCGTATTGATCTTGTGTGCGAGGCAGCCTGCGCCGAAGCCGTTGTCGATGTTCATGACCGCAATGCCCGGGACGCAGGAGTTGAGCATCGCAAAAAGCGCGGTAAGACCGCCGAGGCTTGTACCGTAGCCGGTGGAAGTAGGCACAGCGATAATCGGCTTGTCCGTCAACCCCCCGACTACAGATGGAAGGGCGCCCTCCATGCCTGCAACTACGACGATCACACGCGCCCTGCGCATATGTCCGGAATTATCGAGCAGTCTATGAAGACCGGCCACGCCGACATCATAAACGGCGCTCACTTTGCTGCCCAAAAACGATGCGGTTGCGGCAGCCTCTTCAGCAACCGCCATATCCGACGTGCCGGCCGTCAATACCAAAACATTGCCGCTCTTTTTTTTTGCCCCGCCCACTGAAATCACTCCAGCCGAATCGTTAAAGACGGCCCCTTTTATGCCCAGCTCATCGTATATTTCCTTCCCGGCCTTCGTGATCAGGAAGCTGCCGCTTCTTTTATACATAGCTTTTGAGATTGCAACAACCTGCTCCACTGTCTTCCCGGAGGCAAAAACTACTTCAGGTATGCCTTGCCTTATATGTCTGTGATGATCCACCTTCGCAAACTTCATGTCCTCATATGGCAGGTGTTTCAACCGGGCGAGCGCCTCTTCCAATGAGACCTCCCCTCCCTTTACAGACTCAAGAAGCAGTCTGATCTTTTCAT
>JBAIXS010000404.1:0-3349 GCA_037916395.1 Candidatus Sulfobium mesophilum | reverse complement strand
TGATAAAAGGCAGATATGCGATTACGAGCCAGCATATCGGAGATATGGAAAATTTCGAAACGCTCTGTTTTTTTGAAGAGACTCTAAAAAACCTTCAGGCGGTTTACAGGTCAGAGCCTGAGGCGATAGCCTATGACCCTCATCCGGCATATATGTCCTCTAGGTGGGCATTAAGGCAGCAAGGGGTGGAGAAATATCCGGTCCAGCACCATTATGCCCATATTGCATCTGTTATGGCGGAGAAAGGGATAAGGGAAAAAGTCATAGGTGTGGCTTTTGACGGCACCGGATATGGAGATGACGGAAACCTGTGGGGGGGAGAGTTTCTGATCGCCGACATAAAGGGCTTTAAGAGGGCAGGGCATCTTGGCTATATACCGCTTCCGGGCGGCGAAATGGCGGTACGGGAGCCATGGAGGATAGCCCTTTCGTATTTGATGGGGGCTGCCGGGGCGGATATATGGGATTATATCGGGCCTACGGGTTTTCTTGAAAAATACGGCAGGGGGAGAATAGATGAGATAATGAAAATCTCATCCATGAGAGATTTCTCTCCCCTGTCTTCAGGCGCCGGCAGATTATTTGATGCCGTATCGTCTTTGATAGGCGTTTGCGACAGAAACACCTTCGAGGGGGAGGCTGCGATGGCCATGGAATCCCTTGTGGTAGATGGCCTGGACGATGATTATCCGGTGGACATAAGATTCAAGGAAGTGACTGATATAGATTTCTGTCCGGTGATTTTAGGTATACTGAGAGATCTTGAAAATCAGGCGGACATGGGAGTGATGGCAACAAAATTCCATAATACGGTAGCGAATGCTATTTTAAGGACCGTGGTTAAACTTTCTGCAGCACATAACATCAGGAAGGTCGTCCTTGGCGGAGGCGTATTCCAAAATGCATATCTTCTTAGAAGGGTGGCCCACTTTTTAAGACATGAGGGCTTGGAAGTATATGCAAATGAGATTGTGCCGTCCAACGATGCAGGCGTCTCTTTAGGACAGGCGTATATACTTCGCGAAAAGCTCAAAGAGGGGTTTAAAAAATAGGCAATGAATGTCCGGGATAGTCTTAAATTAATGATGGATTCAATAGGAAAACCGGTCAGGCTGATGGAGGTCTGCGGCACCCATACTGTGGCAATTTTCAGGCATGGCATAAGGGATCTCTTACCTGAGGGAATAACACTTTTGAGCGGGCCGGGCTGCCCGGTTTGCGTAACGGCAATAAGAGATGTGGATACGGCAATAGCCATATCGCAGAAGAAGGGGGTTGTTCTTACGACTTTCGGGGACATGATGAGGGTTCCCGGAAGCAGGGGCTCTCTTTTTAACGCAAAGGCCCAGGGCAGTGATGTCCGGGTGGTCTATTCTCCGCTTGACGCCCTCACGGTAGCGGAAGACAACAGTGACAAAGAGGTTGTTTTCTTTGCGACAGGCTTTGAAACTACTTCACCTTCGGTCGCCGGCACTATAATGGAGGCCGAAAGAAAAGGGGTCCGTAATTTTTATATTTATTCCGTCCATAAGACAGTTCCCCCGGCGCTGAGGGCGCTGCTTGATTCCGGAGAGGTAAGAGTGGACGGGTTCATACTTCCCGGGCATGTGAGCACTGTTATCGGAAGCCTGCCCTATGAATTTATTGCGTCTGATTATAAAAAGCCTTCCGTCATTACAGGTTTTGACGCTCCGGATATCCTGCTGGGAGTAAGGATGATTCTGGAGCAGCTTGCATCGGGGAGGGCTGATGTAGAAATCCAGTACAAAAAGGTCGTCAGGCCAGAGGGCAACCCGAAGGCTGTTGGCGTATTAAATAAATGTTTCGAGCCGGATGACGCTGTATGGAGAGGTATCGGCACTATCCCGATGAGCGGTCTGAAGCTGAGGGCAGAATTCAGGCACAGGGACTTTAGAGCGGTCTTCAGCATAGATGTTCCGGAAGGAGATGATCATGCGACCGCCTGCTCGTGCGGGGATGTGCTCAAGGGAGTCAAGATCCCACCCGAATGCAAGCTCTTCGGCAGGTCCTGCACGCCTGACAGACCTGTTGGACCTTGCATGGTGAGTTCAGAGGGGAGCTGCGCTGCCTATTACAAATATAAAGCGGTGAGGGGTTTGAAAGCATGAGGATATTATGGAACTGATCCAGCTAGCCCATGGAAGCGGCGGGCGGATGATGCATCAGCTGATAAAGGATTACTTCGTTCCGGCTTTTGACCTTAGGGAACTGGGGGATTCAGCAGTTTTAAAGAATACTTTTTCAGGCAGAATAGCGGTGACAACGGATTCTTATGTGGTGTCACCCCTCTTCTTTCCGGGAGGCGACATAGGGCGTCTTTCGGTCTGCGGCACGGTTAACGATCTTGCTGTTTCGGGCGCAGCTCCTGTTTGCATGACTGCCGGCTTTATCATAGAAGAAGGCTTCCCCTTTGACCGGCTCAGAAGGGTGCTGGATTCCATGCGGGCTGCTGCCGAGGGTGCGGGGGTAAGGATTGTCGCCGGCGACACGAAGGTCGTTGACAGGGGAAAGGCCGATGGTCTTTTCATCAATACAGCGGGCTTCGGAGTCGTGCAGGATGGCGTCGAACTGTCTCCTTTAAAGGTTAGGCCTGGGGACAAGGTGCTCCTTAGCGGCAGCATTGGCAATCATGGTGTGGCGGTCATGGCGGAGCGAAATGGCATATCCTTCGAGCCGCCTCTTCTTAGCGATGTGAGACCGCTAAATACACTCGTCAAACGGATGCTGGAGCGGACGCACAGGATACACATGATGAGAGATCCGACCAGAGGAGGTGTAGCTACAACTCTTAATGAGATAGCATCGGAGTCCGGACATTGTATCATGATTCAGGAATCGGCCATCACGGTAACGCCTGGCGTTAGAGGGGCCTGCGAACTACTTGGCCTTGATCCTCTCTATATCGCAAACGAGGGCATTCTTATCGCTGTTGCAGAGGCGCCGGCCGCAGAGGAACTCGCAGATGAAATGAGGAGAACCACGGAAGGAGCCTGCACTGCCATTATAGGGGAGGTTGTGGAGGCCCCGAAAGGGACTGTATTATTGAAAACAGGTGTGGGCGGTATTAGAATAGTAGACATGCTTTCTGGCGATCAGCTGCCGAGAATATGTTAAGGGCAGTAATTTCAGTGAAGAGAAAGAAATCCGAATGGAGAGCCGATGATTCTTGGAGTTAATGTTGACCATATTGCGACACTAAGACAGGCCAGAGGCGGGAAAGAACCGGAACCGGTGACAGCGGCAGCGCTGGCACTGCTTGGAGGGGCCGACGGTATCACTGTACATTTGAGGGAGGACAGAAGGCATATACGTGACAGGGATCTCGGAC
>JBAIXS010000403.1:0-3277 GCA_037916395.1 Candidatus Sulfobium mesophilum | reverse complement strand
TTGTTTCGTAACACCACCTCAGCGCCGAGCGGGCGGTATCTTACGCCGCGCAGGGCAAGAGGGATTAAGAAGATGATAACCAGCGCGTTAAATATCACAGCCGAAAGCACGGCGCTTTGCGGCGTTGAAAGATGCATGATATTAAGTGCGCCAAGTGCCGGGTAGATCGAAAGAAACGCCGCTGGCAGGATCGCAAAATATTTTGCAACGTCGTTTGCGATACTGAAGGTCGTTAGTGTGCCGCGGGTCATCAGAAGCTGCTTTCCAATCTCAACAATCTCTATCAGCTTAGTTGGGTTTGAGTCCAAGTCGACAAGGTTTCCGGCCTCCTTAGCTGCCTGAGTGCCGGTGTTCATCGCAACGGCAACATCGGCCTGCGCAAGCGCAGGGGCGTCGTTTGTACCATCTCCGGTCATAGCCACAAGTCTGCCTCCTGCCTGATGCTCACGAATGAGCTTGAGCTTTGTCTCAGGTGTCGCCTCAGCCAGAAAATCATCGACGCCCGCCTCAGCCGCAATTGCGGAAGCGGTAAGCGAGTTGTCTCCGGTGATCATGATAGTCTTAATTCCCATTTGCCTCATTTCGGCGAAACGCTCCTTGATGCCGCCCTTAACAATGTCTTTCAGCTGAATCGCACCAAGCACTTTTGCTCCTTCAGCCACGACAAGCGGGGTTGCCCCTTCTTTGGCGATTTCGTCGACGATCGAGCGCGTATCGGAAGGAAATATCCCGCCCTGTGACTGGACATATTTTTCGACCGCGTCCGCAGCGCCCTTTCTGATCTGACGGCCGTTAAGATTTACGCCGCTCATCCTTGTTTGGGCCGTAAAAGGAACAAATTCGGCGCCGAGGGAATGGATATCCCTTTCGCGTATGCCGTATTTTTCTTTTGCAAGGACTACGACACTTCTTCCTTCAGGAGTCTCGTCCGCCAGAGATGCAAGCTGTGCTGCGTCAGCGAGGGTCCGGGTATCCACTCCTGAGACGGGCATAAAGGCCGTTGCCTGCCTGTCACCCAGGGTTATCGTACCGGTCTTATCGAGCAGAAGCACGTCCACGTCGCCTGCGGCCTCGACCGCGCGTCCCGACATTGCGATCACATTTGCCTGGATCATGCGGTCCATTCCTGCAATGCCAATAGCAGACAGAAGACCGCCGATAGTAGTCGGGATCAAGCATACAAGGAGCGAAACAAGGACCGTGATCGTTACCGGGCTTCCCTGGCCTGCAGCCTTAACGCTGAATATGGAGTATGGCAGCAGGGTGACAGTCACGAGCAGAAAGATTATGGTGAGGCCCGCTAGAAGTATGTCGAGAGCGATCTCATTCGGTGTCTTTTGTCTCTTTGCGCCCTCGACCATGCTGATCATCCTGTCAAGAAATGTCTCACCTGGGTTTGTCGTTATCCTAACGACTAGCCAGTCAGAAAGTACCTTAGTGCCGCCTGTAACTGAGCTGAAGTCTCCGCCGCTTTCCCTGATGACCGGCGCGGATTCGCCTGTAATTGCACTTTCGTTTACAGAGGCAACTCCGTCTATGACCTCGCCGTCCATGGGGATGAGATCTCCGGCCTCTACCAAAACGATATCGTCCTTCCGAAGCTGGGAAGATGAAACTGTCGTGACCTCTGAATTCCTGTCTTTTCTCGCCAGCTTTTTTGCCATGACGTCGCGCCGCGTGTTTCGGAGGGATTCGGCCTGTGCCTTGCCCCTTCCCTCTGCCATCGACTCGGCAAAGTTGGCAAACAGCACAGTTACCCAAAGCCAGATCGAAATATGCAGGATGAAGCCGGGCGAGGCTTCTCCCTTGCCGAATAACGAGTGGAAAAAAAGGAGCGTCGTAAGAACGCTTCCTATCTCTACAACGAACATCACAGGATTTTTTATCTGGTAGCGCGGGTTGAGTTTCTTCATCGAGTCCCACAACGCCCGCTTCACTATGGCCGGTTCAAAGAGAGATCTTTTTGTCGTTTTTCTGCTCATGATTTCCTCTTCCCGTCATTCCGGCTAGTCCGCAATCTTTCTTTCTACCTCCCCGAAATGGGGCAAAGGCAGGCGTGCCTTCGGAAGGATTCCCGACGCGCTTTGCTTGCGGGAATGACGTCATAATGTAGTCTGTTGGTTTTATTGCAGATATCATATTCTTTATCGCCCTATCATCATCAACTGTTCAGCAATAGGACCCAAGGCCAGTGCCGGCATGAAAGACAGCGCCCCCACGATCAAAATGACCCCGATCAAAAAAGACACGAACAGGGGCGTATGGGTCGGCAGTGTTCCCAATCCTGCTGGCACCTTCTTCTTTGACGCCAACGAACCGGCAACGGCAAGCACGGGAATAATTACCCAAAAGCGCCCTATGAACATGGCTATGCCGAGTGCCGTATTATAGAAAACAGTATTGGCGCTGAGACCCGCAAAGGCGCTGCCGTTGTTGTTAGAGGCAGAAGAGAAAGCATAGAGTACCTGGGAAAAACCGTGTGGACCCGGATTCGAAATCCCTGCAACGCCTGCCGTTGTCGAAACACCGACGGCGGTTCCGATCTTGACGAGCGCATTGACGATAAGCACAACCAGAATGCTCATCTTCATCTCAAACATCTCGATCTTCTTGCCTAAATATTCAGGTGTGCGACCTACCATCAGCCCCGCTACAAAGACAGTAATGATGGCAAATATCAGCATCCCGTAAAGTCCGGAGCCGACGCCACCGAATATGACCTCACCAAGCTGTATCAGCCACATCGGCAGGAGGCCGCCCAAAGGCATGAACGAGTCATGCATGGCGTTGACCGAGCCGTTTGACGCGGCTGTTGTTGCCGTCGCCCATATTGTGGAATTGACAATCCCCAAGCGCGCCTCTTTGCCTTCCATATTGCCGCCTGGCTGCATGGAGCTTGCGGTCTGGTCGACGCCAGCGGAGGTAAAATGAGGGTTGCCGTTTTGCTCGCTCCACGTGCATAGGACCATCAGGACGAGGAGGACAATTGTCATTGCTGCAAGCAGAGCCCTTCCTTGCCGCTTGTCCCCGACCATTCGTCCAAAGGTGATACAAAGCGCCGCCGGTATCAGTAATATCGCAATGACCTCAAGGAAGTTCGAAAAAGGGGTCGGGTTTTCAAACGGATGTGCCGAATTAACATTAAAAAATCCGCCGCCGTTTGTGCCTAACTGTTTGATCGCGATCTGAGAGGCCGCAGGTCCGAGCGGGATCGCCTGCTCCTTCATCTGCGCCTTCTCTGTCACAGGATTACCCTTCTCGTCCTTGATGGGATTGC
>JBAIXS010000402.1:0-6040 GCA_037916395.1 Candidatus Sulfobium mesophilum | reverse complement strand
TCCAGCCCCAATAGCCCGGAGTCCACAGTGCACCCGGAAACGGCGCTAGCACCCAAGTGCCGGGAACCCAGTAGTAGCCGTAGTCCGGGTCCCACGCCCAGTAGCCCGGTGTCCAGATGTAGCCTGGGCCAGGACAAAGCGGCTGCTCGTAAACTGGAAGCGCCGGCGGGGCAAACGTAACAGATATGCCCACGGAGACCTCGGCGGAGGATACAGCCGGGTTGACCAATATCATTACCGACAACAGTAGCAAAGCAGCGCAGCAGGCTGTGATAAGCGCTGCGAGCGGGGCCATTCGCCCAAAGTCTAAGTGAAGAAGGCCAAGCTTTGTCCAGTTGACCCGCAATGAGGCAGGAGATCTGGCGTACAATGGTTCTTTCGGGACGCCGCTCCATCGCCGATCGCTCCTGAGCTTCTGTCGTTCTGCCATCGAAATACCTCCCAGTAAAAAATTGTTAAAACTGTTTACAATAATCCCTTAGTGTTACTTGCTATACGCGGTGCACCACCCCTGCGGGCTGATCGAACCCTCAACTACCTGACAGGTGCCTTCTTCCTCCGGCTTCTTGCCTGGAACAAAGAACTTGCAGTTACTGCACTTCTGGTCGCCTTTCGGCGAGTCCTGGTACTTCATGGCGGCTTTGGTTGCCTTTGCCGCACGCGCCCTCCCGGTGACAACCGATGCAAGTGCGACGCCTGTTACTACCGCAACACCTTTAAGCATTGTGCGGCGAGAAATCTTTTTGTCCAGAGCTTCATCCATTTGTGCTTCCTCCTTTCTAAATATAAAGAACGACACTTGAAAGTTAGCTTATCAAACGAAGCAACTACCTCACGGGCCAAAAAGCTACCTGATTTTTTTCCACCAGGTCACAAGCCGGCTGCCAACATATCTTAGAATGGGCCCCCTCTTCGGCTCTTCTAATGATGGATAGACGCTTATTCGTCCCGTCTTGTCTGTTTCGTAGCGCCTATGTTTTCCGGTAGTACGCGTCATATACGCCTCCAGAATTCTTCAGGTTCTTTTCTTGAGGCTATACTTAACTTAATATCCCGACTCATGCTCACAGGCCCCCCTCTGCTTAAATGTTACTCTATTCTGAAACTATTGAATATCAGTCTTATTCTGAAAATCCTGTCAGACTTTGCCTACAGCCGCCGCCCGGATGTTGATGAGCCAGATATGGGAAAGCTGATTATATCTTCCTTCAGGCACCCCAAAACCGAGGCCTTCTTTGCCGATGTGTTTTCCTGGTATCTGTCACGGAACTCTCCGGCGGCAGCCGAAAGTCCCGCATGACTCCCACGCCAGTAAAATGAATATTCGCCTACTTTCGAAACAGGATATTGACGGAACGCATTGTGGATTAGAAACTGACAGTCGGGTACACTGTTAAGTAGGCGCAGTCTTTAACAAGGAGATAAATTTTCTTGTAAGGAGAAAGGTCAGCAACTAAGATCGATGAAGAAGGTAACATGAAACCAGACGATCCATATGATTTAAACCGGTTTGTGAGCGCTCAGGAAGGCGTGTATGAAAGGGCTCTGGCAGAGCTTAGGGACGGCCGGAAGCGAACTCACTGGATGTGGTTCATATTTCCTCAGATTGACGGCTTGGGATACAGCCCAACGGCAAAGCGCTACTCCATCAAGACCTTAGAAGAAGCCCGTCAGTATCTGAACCACCCTGTTTTGGGAAAGAGGCTGTTGGAATGCACGGAAGCAGTGGTCTCCCTCACAAGCGGAACAGTTTCAGAAATATTTGGCTATCCTGACGAACTTAAGTTTAAGTCATCGATGACGCTGTTTGAGAAAATAGCAGGATTGGCATCTGTGTTCTCAGCCGCTCTTGATAAATACTGCAACGGAGAACGGGATACTTCTACGCTTGGTCTGATAGAGACGCCTGCTTTTCAAGCGAGAAAAACACATTCGCCTTAAAATATATTGCCGGACTTTGCCTCTATTAAGCCTTTTCCCCTTTCAACCCATACAAACAGGGAATATTGTCGGCAGGTTTCGCCCCGTCTTCAGTCATCCGGCTTCGATGCAGAGCCTGGCAGGGCTGATGTCGATTGATTCGAAACGTGGCTTGCATGCTGCAACCGCTAACGGAACTGATGTGTTTTTGGCTCACGCATGAAGATCCTTACCTTGCGATAAATTTTTTCTTCATTAACACATCAATCGGCAAGCTCAGGTTCATTCAAGGGCAAATTGAGGTTGTCCTGAACGAACAGGTGCCGCCTGGACTACGCATACTCATGCAGCGGCGCTGTGTGCTCTTGACAATTGCCGCCGCCGGCCGGGAGACTCTTGATTAGGCAGGAGCATACCTAATTGCTCAGCATTACTAATCTGCGGGGGGCGCCTCGCCGGAAAGCGGCATGATATTCACTGTTCCGTTTGTCTTGTCCACGATAAACTCCACGATCCGCCGGTAATCTTTGTGGCGCAGGGCTTCAAGGATCGCGGCAGCTTTCGCGCTTGAAACGTCATCCGGGGAGACAGATGAGATTTCCGGCACTATATAAAGGTATGCCTTTTCGATGTAGGTGGCCAGCTGTTCGTAAAATTCTTTCTGGCATCTGCCGATATAGCCGCCTCCGATCAGGATCCTGCTGGCCCTGATGTTTTGCAAGAAACTGAAAAGCGTCAACGTTGTGTCGAGCGGAAGCGCGCCGCTTGTGGATGTTTCAGAGAAGATATAGTAGACGTTCGTTTTTCCGCCGGCGATGGAATTGAGATAGGCGGTGTAGGACCGCGGTGCGATACTGTCTTTTTCATAGCTGCCCGGAAGCACCAGGATCAGGACATTGTCGGCCTTAGGGTTGCGGGTAATGAAGCGTGCTTCCTGCGACAACTGGTGCTCCAGCAAACCATACTTTGCTTCTGAATAGGTGCTCCTGCGTTCTTCCCTGAAAAAAAGCGAATAGCCGGGGTGGACTATTATCATTAGTGGCTTGCCAACTACAGACGGCGGAAGCGGTGTCGTCGCGCTTAGTTGCTGAATAGCGAGAGGGTCCCATGTTGCCGAGTAGCGATTCAGTAGCTCGCTGAACCTCTTCGCCCCGATTTCCGAAGCGCACCCCGAGGCGAGTGCCACCAGCACGCAGCATATCAGCACGAATGGTCGAAACCGGCACGGACCAGGCGCAGGTAATCTGATGCTCATGCTAAACGAGATTGCTGAAAAATAAACATTAAATAATATAGCATGGGAGGATATGCGATAAATGTCGGGTATTCTGCAATCCTCTGCACCGTTTCATTTTTTGCCGCGTTGAAAAGGCTGGTTTTCAAGAAGATATGTCATTTTGCGGTGTAGAAAATTTTTCACTTGACAAATGCCCCTAAATAGGATAAAGTTAGTCCTAAATAGGGCGCATATCGTAATAACAGTCATAGTTAATGGCTTGAACTGATTTAAAGAAGAATTTTTTTTGGGGATCCTGAAGACATAATAGAGGATCCTGGGGAGGTATGAAATGGGCGAACCAGCGGTAATCTTAGCCATCGGCAGTATAGGCGGCGCACTTTTTCTCTCCATTTGGGCGGTGGTGAAGAATCCTTCGACTATATAGACGCTGCACTCGCGATGCATGCTACCAGGGACAAGGCAGCGTGATACAGCATCAAGGAAGAATAGGGTTTATGGGCAATCAGCGCCTACGCTAGAAGGATGTGAGCGGGATTGCTTTTTCGCAAACCAAGCTAAACAAGCAATGAAGTTCAGCTTAGGACGACGTTCTCGTTGTTTCCAGCTTTTGTGAAACTGTCAGATGTGCTTCTGAGGGAGCATTGAAATCTTGTTGGGAGGTGAAAGCGGATGTTTATATCCTTAGTGAATTGGGACAAATGTTCGGGCTGTGCGGCTTGCATAGGCGCCTGCCCAGTCAAGTGTTTTGAGATGTCAGACGGAAGGAGTTTGCCCAACCGGTCGTCCTATTGCATAAACTGCGGCACCTGTTTAGAGGTCTGTCCCACTGACTCCATAGTAATAAGCATGGGCTGGGGCGGCTAAGCGAACGGGCAAGGCACCACATAGGTGACGTGGACAATGCAATATACGCCGCTGAATCCGCTCGAATGCGTCTCCACAAAAAATCGATTGAGGATTTTGGCTTGTTGGGTTGAAGAGCGGGGTCTGTTATGTTACTCTAGGCAAAACATTTTTCCCTATGAAAGAAAACAGGACCATTGGAATAATATCTGCGGTCCCTGTCGAAAGCAATAGCATAGCCAGGAGACTACGGAGTACTTCGGCAAAAAGCTCAGGAGTCCTTAGCTTTCGCACCGGCAGGCTTGGAGGGGCTAAGATTGCTTTCGTCGCTTCCGGCATGGGCAAGACAAACGCCGCTCACGCAGCTACAGTACTTATCCGGAATTATCATCCTTCCCTGGTGATTAACTTTGGCATTAGCGGAGCTTATCCCTCTTCCAAGTTAAAGCCTGGTGATATCGCGGTGGCATCGGAGGAAGTTTACGCAGACGAAGGCGTTCTAATGAAGAATGGATTTCACACCCTTGAATATATTGATATTCCTCTTCTAAAAAAAGGCCGTCGAAGATATTTCAACGAGTTTCCTGCCGACAAAGAGTCAAGCCGGCTGATGATGGATGCTGCGGCAGCCTGCGGCTTTAGAGCCCTGCAAGGAACATTTGCAACTGTTTCTACCTGCACCGGAACTAGGAGGCAGTCTGAAGAACTCGAGAAGAGATTCAAGGTAATATGTGAGAATATGGAAGGGGCCTCCATTGCTCACGTCTGTCTTATATATGGTATTCCTTTTGTCGAGGTGAGGGGTATAAGCAACATCGCAGAGGACCGAGACACGTCAAAATGGGACATACGGACAGCATCGGCGAACTGCCAGAAGACAGTGATGGAATTTGTAGGAAGGTATTGAGCGGTGGTTTTTATACTAAACGCTTTATATTTGTTTTATAATAAGACTGATATTATAACCAGTGTCGGGCGCTATGAAAGACTCTATCTATATTTACAGCCAGGTCAGGGGATTAGGCGAATTTTTTTGGAATTTGTGTCCGGTATGCGGCTGCGTATCGATCAGGACGACCATGTGGGAAGACGGCTCAGTTGAGCACGGCGAATGCATGACCTGTAAGCGTATGCGGGAGTTGATGGAACTGGAAGAACTTTTTGGCAAAGCGGAAAGATAATAGATGGACCCTCTTTCGCTTGGTTATTCGCCATGTCCCAATGATACCTTTATCTTCTTCCCCCTTGTCCACGGCAGGATCGATACAAGCGGGCTGACATTTCAGGAGATCCTGGAAGACGTCGAAACTCTCAACCAGATGGCACGAGAAGCGCGTCTTGATATAACCAAGGCATCATTTCATGCCTTCGGGCACCTCAGGGACGACTATTGTCTTTTGCATTCAGGGGGAGCGCTCGGCAGGGGCTGCGGGCCGCTTGTCGTAGCCCGTGAAGAACTTGATCCATCGACCCTCCGGGACAAGACAATCGCTATCCCCGGGGCACTTACAACCGCCTATCTATTGCTTCAGATATTCTCACCGTCTATAAGGGAAAAGATAAGAATCATGCCCTTCAACGAAATCGTCAGCGCGGTAGCCCGCGGCGAGGTGGACGTAGGGCTTATTATCCATGAAAGCCGCTTCACCTTTGAAGGGGCAGGGCTTAAGAAGGTGATTGATCTTGGTGATTGGTGGGAAAAAGAGACCGGCAATCCTGTCCCTTTGGGCGCCATCCTTGCGAGGCGGAAACTCGGCGACGAACTGATAAGAAAGATAGACCGCACCATAAGAAGAAGCATTGAATATTCCTTTGCGCATAGGGGCGAAAGTCTGTCATATATAAAACAACATGCTCAGGAGCTGCAGGACGAGGTCATCAACCAGCATATCAATCTTTATGTAAACGACTTCTCCCTGGAAATAGGCAGTGTAGGGGAGCATGCAGTTAAGGAACTTTTCAGAAGGGCCGAAGAAAGAAGGATAATTAATATATCCCGGCAGCCGCTGTTTATTTCTTCCTGAGCAACTCCCCCGT
>JBAIXS010000401.1:0-2629 GCA_037916395.1 Candidatus Sulfobium mesophilum | reverse complement strand
CCGAAGAACCGCCTGAAGAAAGGATCGTTGAAGAAATCACCCATCGGATGATCTTTCATGCTCACTACGGTGGTGGTCGATATATTTACTACGGAGGGTTTAGTTACCTCTGCAACCTCGGCCAAGTAATTGCTCACCTTATTGAGAAAATCTTTTGCCTGAGGCGAAACCTCTTTTGCAGAGGCAGTTCCTTGCAGGATGAGACCAGTGAGTATAACAAAGCAAACAATTATCACCATAAGCAACCGGCGAGTACTTTTTCCAGGATGAATATCATTCATACGTTGCACTCCCTTCAGGATTATGGCCTGCAAAATTATTTAATGCCGCGAGTTCCTCAGCGCTGAAAGTCGCGGCTCGGCCTGCCTATTTAAAAGTTTTAATAATATATTCAGCAATCGCCTTCGCGTCCTTTTCAGAAATAACGTCCTTGCCGAATTTAACCATGCCAGGTCCCGGATTTCTCATCAATTTAATGATGTCTTCTTCTGTCTGAACTTTATTCGCCTCGCGGTCCTTCTGATTAAGAGTCTTGGTGACGGTGACGACGTTGCCTCCGTCAGGATGGCATTTACTGCAGTGCTTCATGAACAACTTTTCTCCTAGGCCCGCCTTTGGAGCCTCTTTTGCAGAAACTGCAGAAAACATGAAAGAGCCAATTAGAGAAAAAACCAGGAACAGTAACGCAATCCTTTTCATACTCCCTCCTCTATCTAGGTGGTTTTAATAGTTACATAAAATGTTTGTGCTCCTCTTTTAATCAGGAGAAGCAGGGGCTTGTTTGCAGCAGATTTCTTTATTGCAGAATCGTAATCATTAGAGTTCTTTACCGGGATCCGGTTGACCTCCTTGATTAGATCTCCGGCCTGTATCCCGGCGTCCTCCGCAAGACTGCCGGGCTGCACCTCGACGACCGCGACGCCGCTCTTATCCCTCAGTCGTAGCTCGTTCATTATCTGGGGCGTTATATTGCTTACCGTCAAACCGAGCCCTTCGGAGGAAGGCCGCCCCGGAACAGGTATTTTGCCGGTCGGCATCTCGGCCACTTTTACCATTAAGGTCAGTTCCTTTGAGTTTCGTATGACCTTCACCTCCGCCGTCTTTCCCGCAGGCGTATCCGCCACAAGCATAGGAAGGTCCCCAATCTTCTTGATCTCTTTTCCGTCAAAAGAAACGATTACGTCTCCACGCTTTATTCCTGCGGCATCAGCAGGTCCCCCGGGCACCACCTCCCCCACGAGGGAGCCCTGGGCTTCTTTCAATCCGAGGGCCTGGGCTATCTCGGGAGTCATACTCTGCACGGATATGCCGATCCAGCCCCTGGTTACTTTACCCTTCTCCTTTAGAGGGGGGACGATCTTTTTTGCCATATTGCTTGGGATTGCGAATCCTATACCTTGCCCCGACTGTATGATAGCCGAGTTTATTCCTATCACTTCACCGCTTAAATTAATGAGCGGCCCACCGCTGTTGCCGGGATTGATCGGGGCATCAGTCTGAAGAAAATTGTCATATGGTCCGGACCCGATAACGCGTCCTGTTGCGCTGATTATCCCCTGTGTCACTGTTTCCTCAAGACCAAAAGGGTTTCCTATAGCCAAAACCCAGTCTCCCACCCTTATCTTGTCGGAATCACCCAGAGAAAGGGCCGGCAGGTCTTTAAAAAGTGAAGAAATCTTGATCAATGCCAAATCGGTTTTTTGGTCCCTTCCTATAACTTTTGCCTTATATTCTCTGCCGTCTGCGAGTTTGACTTTGATCTCGTCGGCCCCATTTACAACGTGATTGTTGGTGATTATATATCCGTCTTTATCGATAATAAACCCTGATCCGAGGCTTTGCTGTTTCAGTTCCTGGTCCGGTATTTCACCGAAAAATCTCTGGAAGAAATCTCCGAAGGGTCCTCCCCCCTCATCAGGACCGAAAAAATGTCTGAATGGACTACCGGGTATCTTCACCGTCGTAGTTGTGCTGATATTCACTACGGCCGGCTTCACCTTCTGAACAAGATCAGCGAAAGACTGTGGAAAGCCGACTACAGTCTCCCGGGCCTTCATTTTTTCGCATCCTGATAGTAAGGCTACCAAACTAAACTGAAGGGTCGATAAGAAAATTATCACCATTACATAACCGATATGCCTTGCCTTCATGTCTTAAACTCCTCTTTGCTTATTGGTGTGTGACTTTTATTTGTAAAAATCGTATGGTGTCCGCCACTTAACAAAATCATAACGCGTTAAGAAGGGTTGTCAAGAAATTATCGAAACTTGTCGAAACTTTGCTCTGTATGAGACTTGCTGCAATTCATCATCAGGGGACTATCATTCGATCTCTTAAGATAAAAAAAGTCGTTTTTAGTGAAGACCCTCCTTGCAAAGGACGCGGTCTTGTGATATCCGTTTAAAAAGAACCTTGGTCTTATCATGTATGCTGAAATTCCTGGGTGCACCGACGCGCTTTTCCGCTGCGCGGGGAGCTTAACCCGAATTGCGTGTTAAATAAGGGGGATATTATGAAAAACTCACTGAGTCGAAGAGATTTTTTCAGAAAGGCCGGGGTAGGCGCTGTGGGCCTGGGGTTTGGAGTTTCTCTGTTTGACGGGATATATCAGTATGCCGAGGCTCTTACA
>JBAIXS010000400.1:0-7003 GCA_037916395.1 Candidatus Sulfobium mesophilum | reverse complement strand
GAGGCAGGCGGTACGATCACTGACTTTGGTGGAGAGAATGAATATCTTATGACTGGCAATATCGTAGCTGGAAACGGATATATTCAGCCTGAGATTTTGAAAATCATCAAGAAGGTCTTTGGCGGGACAGTTAATCGATAGGCAACGATCAGGCAGACTACAGCCCTGTCGGAAAGTCGATAAACTCCACAGGAAGCCCGAATTTCTTCTTGAGCATCGCGCCGACCGCTTTCACGCCAAGCGTTTCTGTCGCATAATGACCGGCAAAAATAAGGTTCACGCCCATTTCTTTTGCAAGATGATATGCGCTATGGGAAGGCTCCCCTGTCAAGAAAGTATCGATTCCTAATTCTTCGGCGTCGTGAATCGCAGACCAGCCGCCTCCCGAGACAACGCCGACATTGTGAACCTTCCTCCCGAAATCCAAGAAAGATGACTTTGTCTTCAGGGCCTTATCTGCGCGGCTGACGAATTCTCCAATTGACAATGCCGCCCCGGTCTTCCCCCAATAGCCGATCCTTTTTCCATGGTATTCGCCAAATTCACCCATCTTCTTAATGGACAAGACCCTAAGAAGCTCAACGTTATTGCCATACCTTGGGTGCCAGTCGAGGGGAAGATGACATGCGTAAAGGGATATGTCTGAACTCAGAAGGGCCTTCAGCCTTTTTTTTGTTATGCCTCTTATGGCCCTAATCCCGCCCCAGATAAGCCCATGATGTACAAAGAGAAAATCTATTTTTTTTTCATCAGCCGTCTTAATCACATATTCGCAGGCGTCCACTGCAAGCCCGATTTTTCTCACACTGCCACGGCCCTCTATCTGCAAACCGTTTACGCTTTCATCTTTGGGAAATTCAGAAAGGGAAAGTTCGGAATCAAGAAAAGAGACAAGCTTCCTTAGCAATACTGAGCGTCTCATCATTGAATAGGCTTTTGTTCGAAAATCTCCCCTCGCCCCTCTTTGCCAAAGAGGGGGATCTGACCTCCCTTTAGCAAAGGGAGGTCAGGAGGGATTTTATAAATCACCGTCCACATTATTTCGGGACTGCCGCTGTGTCATTCACCTGCCGACGGCCAGACCCGATTGCTGCGCCGGCGAGCATACGCCTTCGAGATTAAATTGATAGGTATCCCACTGTTTACACACAGAGCACCTTCCGGACCATTCAGCAGAGCTGGATCTGCACTTACTGCAGCAGTAGCCAAGCAGCAGGGGCTTTCTGGCATTTATAACCAGCCGGTATTCGACGGCAGCCTTCTCAGGCTGGTTTCTTCTCAGATAGATATTACCGAGCAGTTGATGCAGTTCAGGATAGGCCATGCCTAATGTGTCCATTCCGTAAAAGGTTTCGAAGGCGTCATCTATCATCTCAAGCCGGTAGTATAATTTGCCCAGGAAGAATTTCGTCACCGGATCATCCGGATTTCTAGATATGCCTCCTTTGTATATAGCTATAAGTCTCGCCGGCTCACCCAGGCTAATAAGCAGGTCCTCAAGCCTTGCAAGTATAATCTTTGAAGAAGTGTTCTCATATGACTTTTCGAGAAGGTTGATTGCTTCTTCGCTTTCTCCCTCCCTGAGCATAACTTCAGCAAGTCCCAACGTAGCAGGAACAAAGTCCTTGTCGATCCTAAGGACTGTCTTAAACGCCTTCTTGGCTTTCTCCATCTGGTTGGTCTCAAGACTGTGCCGCCCGTATTCATATTTGTAGCCGATAAGGTTTTGCTGCTCGCGCCGTTTGTCTTTTTCCGAATGTTCATTCTTCAGGATCGCCTTCTGCAGATAGACGAGGTCGTCCCATCGCCCCTGTTTCTCAAGGATATCGCGCTTTCTGTACATGGCAGAGAGGTTATCGTCATCTATTTCGAGGATCTCTTCGATATATTTCACGGCATCAGACCACCTTGTGGTATTTTCCAGAAGCCTCTCGATCGCAAAAAGCGTCTCGAGATTTTTAGGGTTAATCATCTTCGCCTTCTGATAGTAGGAATTTGCCTTCTGGAAATCTTCCTGGGCCGCGTATATGTCTCCCAGCCTAAGAAGTGCGTCGATGTGGTCTGGCTCCTCGGCAAGGATACCCTCAAGGGCCTCTCTTGCAGCCTCCTCATTATGAGCGAGGATAGCGTTGACTGCCTTGGAATACAGGCCCTGAACCTTTATATCCTGCCTCTGCTTCTTCTGATACTGCCAGTTGTCGATGAACCTCTTTGTGTCCCTGACGGCAAAGAAAATAAGAGAAACCAATCCCCCCACTGCCAGCGAAAAAAGCACCAGCGCGAACTTGGGGACCTCGTATGAATCGCTAAAAGGGATGGTTACTGTTATCGATTCCTTGTTGTAAACCGCAAAAAGTGAAAGCCCCGCAAGAAAGAGCACCAGTATGAATGCCGACAGTTTGCCCATCAGTGATGGTATCCCCGTCTGTTCATTATAGTAAATGCCCTGTAGATTTGCTCCACAAGAAACAGCCTCGTCATCTCGTGGGTAAAAGTCATCTTCGAGAGCGCCAGCTTGGACTCGGCAGCATCACGAACAGCCTGCGAGACGCCATATGCTCCCCCGACAACAAAAGTCACAGACGGCGAGTGTCCGCAGAGAAAATCGGCAAATTCGACAGAAGTGTAATCTTTTCCCTTTTCATCGAGAAGGACATAGGGCGTTTGGAGCTTTGATATTCTCTGACTCTCTGTTTCGACCATCCGCTCAGAATCCTTTCCTTTTTCTTCCTTTACCTCGACAACACTGACATGTCCGAAGGGTTTAATCAACCTTAGGTATTTCTTGATCCCTTCATCGATGAACCGCTCTTTTGTCTTTCCCACCCAGACCAGTCTTATCTTCATCTATCTCCAGCGTCTTGGCATCCATCCAGAGTTTCTCCAGCGCATAATACTCCCTGGTTTCCTTTTCAAAGACGTGCACTACAACGTCGCCATAATCCAGCAGTACCCAATGGCCGTAATTGAGCCCCTCCATCCCCAAAAGCTTTACACCTTTGCTGAAAAACTCCTGTTCAATGAATTCAGCAACGGCCTTCACATGAGTGGTGCTTTCCCCTGAGCAAATCACGAAATAATCGGCAATGACGGTGAGACCGGCAAGATCAAGAACAACCGGATCAACGGCCTTTTTTTCCAAGGCCGCTTCTGCTGCCCTGATGGCTAATTCTCTACTTTTTAAAGGTCTTCCCTTCCTTTCGCTTCGATTCCCGTCCTGACGTAACAGGTAAATATAACTTATGAGAAATTATAAATGATTCAACGCCCTCTGGCAACAGATATTTTATGCTCCGTCCCACCCTGATGAACCTTCTCACATCCGAAGAGGAGATATCCATGGGGGTAATCTTGACAAGGTAAGCCTCTTTGCGTGACTTTAATTTGAGACTTAATAATTCACTGTTGTCCCCGTCAAACCGTTCCAGATTCTTCCTCCCGGCATCAATATATGGCGACGCAAGCAGATCGACAAAACGGCATCCGGGTCTGGCCAGTACAGCAAAATTAACCAAGGAAATCAGTTTCTCCGGCATCCACCAGTTAGGTATGTCCAAAAAAGCGTCTATTCCGAGCACAAAGAATAATTCGGCATTGCCATATAATTTAAGAAGCGCCTCCAGGGTCTCCACCGTATAAGACTTCTGAGGTTTCCTGCACTCAATGTCCACAACTTCAAAAGCCCTGTTTCCGGCTGTCGCAAGCCTCACCATCTCGAATCTATTGAGAGCGGCTGCAAGCTCCTCTGTCTTAAGAGGTGGGGTCCCTGAGGGAACAAAGAGGACCTTGTCGAAAGACAGTGCCTCCTTCACCTCTTGCGCTGCCCTGAGATGTCCGTAATGGATGGGGTTAAAAGTGCCGCCGAAGATGCCGATCCTCAAGGCAGGGCTACTCTCTGATCTGTCCGTTTCCTAAGACAATAAACTTGGTGCAGGTCAATTCCTCAAGCCCCATAGGTCCCCTGGCATGGATCTTGTCGGTGGAAATACCTATCTCAGCCCCGAGGCCAAACTGATAACCGTCGTTGAGACGCGTTGAAGCGTTTATAAAAACGGCAGAGGAATCCACCTCGCGAAGGAAGCGCATTCCCTTTGCATAGTCTCTCGTTACAATTGAGTCGGAATGGGCCGAACTGTACTTGGCGATATGCTCCATCGCCTCATCGATATCCCTGACTACTCTGACGTTCAGGACGAGATCGAGATATTCGTTATAGTAATCTTCCTCTTTCACGCTGTCTACATCCCGAAGAATCCTTCTTGTCTCGGAACATCCCTTCATGATGACTCCGGCCTTATTGAACCTTGCAGCCATCTCCGGCAGGAAGTTCTTCGCAATCTTTTTATCGACAAGCATGGTCTCCATGGCATTGCATGTCCCGGGCCTCTGTACTTTGGCGTTAAAACATATCTCCTGGGCCATCTGAAGGTCCGCATCCCTGTCGACAAAGACATGGCAGACGCCCTTGTAGTGTTTAAGAACGGGTATCCTCGAATTCTCAGTTACCGCCCTTATTAGACCCTCCCCGCCGCGGGGTATAATGAGATCCACTACCCCTTCAAGCTTGAGCATCTCCATTACAGCTTCCCGCTCAGGGATGTCGATGAAACTCACAACGCCTTCATGCAGCCCTTCTTTTTTTGCCACATCCCGTAATATTTTCACGATCGCCCTGTTGGAATTGATCGCTTCGGAGCCGCCCCTAAGGACGACCGCATTGCCTGCCTTCAGGCAGAGGCTTGTCGCATCGGCCGTTACATTGGGTCTTGATTCGTAGATTATGCCTATCACCCCTATCGGGACGCGCATCTTTCCGACTGTCATGCCATTGGGCCTCTGCCACATCTTCACAACCTCGCCGACAGGATCGGGCAGGGCGGCGACTTCCACAAGCCCCTGAGCCATCTCGTTTATTCTTTTTCCGTTGAGGGTAAGCCTGTCGATCATAGACTTTGAAAGGCCCTTTTTACCGGCAAAGGAGATATCTTTGGCATTTTCCTTTATCAGTTCCTTCTCCCTTTTCTTGAGGGCCTCGGCCATCTTGACGAGTGCGATATTTTTTTGCTTTGACGACGCTTTCCCAAGGGAACGTGCGCCTTCCCTGGCCTCTTTAGCCTTAGCCAAAACAAATTCCTTTATGTCCATACAGATGCCTCCTGTATTACTGGGATAATGATCACTTAGAATACTAAAACGGACTCAAATGTTGCAAAGGAAATATGTTACCTGCGTGGGGGTAGAGTCAGGCTAAACGCCGGAATCAAAGACTTCCCAGCAGCAGGCCCGCGGAAATGGATTCGGGCTGAGATAACCTTTTATACTGGAAGAACGAATTGACGACCTTCTTGACATAGTTTCTCGTTTCGGCATAAGGAATTTCCTCTATAAACTCATCAACCGCCATGTGGTTGTCCCGCTGCTGCCATTTCCTGACCATGGCTTCTCCTGCGTTATAGGCGGCAAGCACATAAGGCAGAGACCTGAATTCCCTGAACAGGGTCTTTAAATAATAAACGCCGAGATTGATATTCTTCCTCACATCGTTTAGCTGAGAATCCCTGCTTATGCCCAGATTAATGTCCTTATCAAGCCGGTAGGCAGTGTGGGGCATCAGTTGCATCAGTCCACGCGCACCGGCCACGGACTTTGCGTCAGGGTCGAACCGGCTCTCTTCCCTCATCACAGACAGTGCGATCATAGGGTCGATGTTATGCTTATTCGATACCTTTTCGACATCGTCCCAGAAGGCCAGCGGATACCAGAACCCGTGCAGTTTATCGGAGTAAGGCATTTTTGTAACGAGGGTCACTGCGCGCTTATATTCTCCGATCTTCTGAAACCTGGAAGCGGTAGCCACCAGCATTAGCGGTGTCTCGATTTTTCTGGATATCCACTGCAATTCTGCACTCGCCTCGCTTGTCATATCCAGGGAAAAGAGCACATCTACCCGCTCGAATTGCCGTTGTGCAACATGGTCAGTTTCTATCGGCGTATCCGGATATGACAGCCTTACGGCTTTTATCTTACCTTTGGCAGCAGAAAGCCCGGTATAAAAGTTATTTTCATATTTTGACAGTGAGTCATACAACTCTTTTGCGTCTTTTCCCGCCGCTTCTGTGCTCCTTGCCTGCCAGTATAGATATTTCGGGTCTTCATATTTCGCATGAAGCCTGCCAAATATCCCTGCAGCCTTTTCGTAGTCGGCGGCTCTGTAATGAGTCCATCCCATTCCCCACATCGCCTCTTCGGCATCAGCGGGATATCCTGCCGAGACCTCGGCATATATCTCCAGTGCCCCTTCAAAGTCGCCATCTTTTCTCTTATCTGAGGCAACGGCAAGAAGCAGCCCGCCCGCCCTCTTATCTTTTTTGGCACGCAGTTCTCTCAACGCCGACTCAAAGCCCTGTTTATCGCCGGCCCGGTAAAGGGACCGCGCATTAAAGAAAGCATCTTTTACTGTCTTATAAATATCAGCCGCCTCCTTGTACTGCTTTTGCTTGAAGAGCGAAAGTCCGATATTCCTAAGGACTTCTTCCTTATTCTTCGCATCGCACGTCGAAAGAGTCTGTTTCAATTCATGCTCTGCTTCCTTAAACTCGTTCCTTTTCATGAGATTGGCCGCTCTTTCAAGAATGTCTGACGGGCTAACGTCTGAGGGCTTCAGTTCGCCATATGCAGACTTCGAAAGCGGACCCGCCGTAATGTAAATCTTTTTAAATATCCCTCTCGCCCGAGAGAGGTCTCCGGATTGCTTCAGTAAGAGACCATATGCAAAATTCATCTCTTCGTCCTCAGGATAGTCCTTTACATAGGAATCTATTATCTGAAGGACATTTTCTCCTTCATTTTCTTTCGCCTCCCTGATCTCGGTTGATCTTGCCTTTTTAATAAGAGGGGACTCAGGATATTTGTGAATCAGCGTCCTGATTGAATCCAAAGATTTCTTGTGGTCTCCAAGTTCGTGATAAGCGGTTGAGAGATAAAGAAGGGAATAGTCCTCAAG
>JBAIXS010000399.1:0-2074 GCA_037916395.1 Candidatus Sulfobium mesophilum | reverse complement strand
TTGAAACCGTTGTATCGATCTTCGTCCGCGTGAAAAGGCCGGTGACCGCGCTTGGCGTGATTTTCAACGTCACGCCGTTTCCATTCGAGGTCGAGATGAGGGCGCTCCAGACGGTTATTCCGGTGCCCCCGGTAAGAGCGCCGTCGCTGCCGATCGCGCACGTCGCGGGGATGGCTGTAGCGCTGAAATTGCCGCTGCTCTCTGCAAAGGCGGATGCTGCGACAATAACCATGAGTACTGAAAGTGCGAGAATCTTTTTCATTTTTTCCTCCGGTTGATTGAATTTCCTAAATAAGAAAACTTGTCAGTCCAAACTCTTAATCTCTTCACCTCCTTACGACGGTAAACCTGTTTTTAAAAAAAACCCAAAGATGAGAGCTGTCCCACTGTATAGCGAAATATACTCTCGCAAAAATATGGGTGGATTTTCGCCTCCTTTCTTAGTCCTCATGAAATAATGAACGACTACATTTACAATAATTCCCGAGGAAGTCTGACAAGTCAAATTAAGTTTTCTTAATAATTCTCAACATTACAAGCAGCTCCTCCTGATTTAGAAAGGCTCGCGCAGCCCAAGGACAGGTATTCCTTGTGGAGACATGTCTGCGGCTTATAGGAGTACACGTGAACCCTTACTGTAATAAATTATTTGTTACGGATGGCATAGAACAGTTATTGAGACTCGAAACTTCCGCGGATTTCAGGAAGGACGTCTAAGAGCTTATTTCAGGCTGAAGTATATGTCACTGAGGGTGGCACAGTTGCTTGGGATGGGTGGCCAGATTGAAACGCGACAGCCGGCCGAAATGCCCTGGAATCACTGGACGAAATGGTCCGGATTTTACACTTGACTGCTTTTTTCATTCTACGTGGTGCTCCGTATACTGCTTAAATATAATCTGATACTATTAACCAGGAGGTATCTAATATGGATCAAGAAGCTCTTGATGTTATTTATACTCGCAGGAGTGTGCGCTCTTTTACCGGTGAAAGCATTGCCCGTGAAGACCTCATGAAAATCCTCCGCGCAGGAATGTCGGCACCCTCGGCGGTGAATATCCAACCGTGGTCGTTTGTCGCTGTGACAAGACGGGAGACCCTCGATGAGCTTTGCGACAGGCTTCCCTATGCAAAGATGCTCGATAAGGCCGGCGCCGCAATTGTCGTCTGCGGAGTCCCGGACAAGGATGCAGTCTACAGCGGGAAATACTGGGTAATGGACTGTTCAGCTGCAACGGAAAATATCCTCCTTGCGGCCCATGCCCTCGGATTCGGCGCTGTCTGGACGGCTGTGCATCCGGACGACGAGAAGGTAAACAACGTAAGAAAGATTTTAGGCATTTCGCAAAACATAATCCCGCTTAATGTTATTCCTATCGGGGTGCCGAAGGGAAAAGGCGCCGTGATCGACAAATTCAAGGAGGAAAACATCCACTGGGAGAAGTGGTAATTTGGCGTGAACAGGGTTTATTACAAATCGAGACTACCACGCGCATGACTACCGACAGCTTCCGCTGGAATGGCCTAGCGAAAGTGTCAGAGAGAATAGACATAGACAATGAAATGCTTGATACGAAACCCGCTCGTCATCACCACTCTTGCGGTCAGTGTAGGCATTTCGGGAACAGCCACGCAGGTTCCTGCCGCCGACCGCTTCACCCTGCGAAAAGATCGCGATTGCCTGCGAGAGGGCCGGCTCATGCGGGACGGCATAGAAATTAATGGTGAGAGGAAACACAATGCCCGTTAAGATAAAGATCTCGGTAAAGAATGTCGAGCTAGAAGCCGAACTTTTCAATACTGTCACAGCAAAGTCTATTGCCGATGCACTTCCTATTGATGCAAAACCCAACGAATGGGGAGACGAATTTTATTTTGAGATTCCGGTTATAATGCCTCTGGATGAGTCTGCAACGACTAAGGTGTCGATAGGCGATATCGGCTATTGGCCCCCTGGCAATGCTCTCGCGATTTTTTTCGGGCCGACGCCGATGAGCAAGGGTCCTGAGCCTGTACCTGCGAGCGAAGTAAACCTTGTTGGTAGAATTACGGGCGATGCCACTCTCCTTAGAGG
>JBAIXS010000398.1:0-8066 GCA_037916395.1 Candidatus Sulfobium mesophilum | reverse complement strand
TGTATTGTTGCCACCGGCGGCGCGCTTCCCGCTGTCACCGTGAGATTGACTTCACGAGACGTGTTTCCGTCGCCGTTCGTCAAATTTATGAAGTCTACCGTCGCCGTTTGTGCACCGGGTGAAACATCTACAGGTGACACTGTCACAGTGACGTTGACGCTATCCCCCGGCTCCAGTTTTCCCCCGGCAGCCATCGCCCCGACTGCAGCGTTCGCCAAGAGCGATGACACCTGCTGAAAGCCTATTATTATGTCGTGCTTTTCTACTTGAACCCACCACTTAGACGCAGACGCCGACCACTCAAGCGGCGCGTGACCCGTATTTTTCAGTGTGTACACCTTCGTGGAGGGACTGAATGGGCCGCCTATCGGTCCTGATGAGGAGAAGCCTTCCGCAGGTGTTACTTGAAGAGTCCCTCCTGCACCACCACCCCGCTTGAGAGGCCACTCATAGCCGACCGGGCACCACTCAGGAGATGTGAGGCCCTTACCCAAAATCCTGACCTCGGCGCCGACACAGCCCTCGATTCCCGCAGAGAGAAGCCAGGACAGCGGAGGAGACCACGCTTCCATTTTCAGGTAGCCTTTAACGTTCACAAACGGCCCTCCTGCACCGTAGAGCAGGAATGCCATCTCGGGGCTCAAAAAGCCCTTGATAGAGGCGTCTGCGAACACGGTCGGCGGCTGATAGTCAAAGTTATTTGTAGTCTCACCAACTGGACTCCATCCTTTACCTCTCTTATACTTGACGCCGGCTTTTAGTGACGTCTCAACTGTCACCCCCGCTGTCACCCCCGCATCTGAGTCTCCTTCCACACCCAAAAAGAGTCTGAACTTTGGCACGACGACGAGACAACATCCTATGACCACAGGCTTGAAGGGCTTCTCTAATATTTTCACCCTTCCTTCGCCTTGAAAGGTTCCTGCCACGCTCACTGTCAGGTTATTAGTATTTGTTATTTTGAGAATCGCCCTGAAGTCCTTGACGTAGGGAAAAAACCAATTCCTGCAGCAGCCGATATGCAGCCCGAAGTCAGGGTCGAAGGACAATGTTATACGGCCCGTGAGTGTTACCTCGCCGCCGATGACAGCCGTGCCCTCTCCTTCGGCACTGGCGGCGGACTGTCTACCCGTAGACGTTAGGTCATCTATGACCTTGTCGATTTCCAATTCGATCTCCGGTTTGCCGGCGACTCTTCGAACTGCCACAATCCTGACACCGCTTTCGAGTTGTGCGGCGGCCATATCGACCTGCAGGTCTTCGGCTGTAGCAAGAAAGGTTCCTTCGATTACCGCGTCCTCGATAGTGGCGTCTTCTGTTTCAATTTTCAATTCGTTCTGGAATGGCGTTATGCTGACTATGCGGCGAATGAATCCGGTCCGGGCATTGTCAACTGCATCCTGGGTCTGTTCATCTATTGTGCTGATAATGATATCCCCGGCCTGAAGGGAGACCAGGTTCATGATCCCGGGAGTGAAGTAATAGGTGGGTCCCTCCTGCCTGATGAGAAGGTTCATCGCAGCTGCATCAAGTATCCTCACCGAGGGGTCGAGCTTCGTCTCTTTCAGCGCAAACGCGGGCCGCACAGTCCTATTTGCATTGATGGTGACGGTGCACGTTTTGTTGCTTGGCGTCCAGCCGGGCATTGCATCGCATCCCTCCCAGGATTGAAACACAGAGTCGGCATCCGGGTTGGCTGTTAGTACGACTGTCGTGCCAGGCTGGTACGACGCTGAGCACTTATCGCCACAGTTGATTCCACCTATATTGCTTGTGACAACGCCGTTGCCGAAGGTGTCTACAACGAGGGTCGTTGAGGATACTTCAGCCTTCCAACGGTAGAAGTATTCAGTTGAGCCCGCCGGGGTAACCACGAGATAGAATTTGTATGTTCCGGGGGGAAGCGCTGCCATAGAAGCGAGAGACATAGCTATTTCCGATATAGGACCGGTCTGATTCTCTTTCCACTTCACGAGGCCGGATGAGAGGGGCGAGAGTTGGTTCAGTCCGTTGACAAGATAGATGTTCAATGGGTCCACTGCAGGCCAATCTAGGGCAAGATAAACGTCTACGGGAGAGGAAAACTCCGGAAGCCCTATTCTGACGGTTAGATCATCACCGCCGGCAACCACAGAACCGAGGCCGATCGGGCTTGCTTTGCCGGCAACCGTATGCACGACAGGCAGGGCCGTTGCCTGAGGGATGAAAGCCTCCTGCTCCGTCGGAAGGGCCATCTTGGCGGGAGGTATTACAAACGACGTTCTGTAGAGAGTGTAGCGGCTTACATCGTCGTGAGGGGAAATCCCGAGGTATAGGTCGTATTTTCCCGGCGGTAAGTTCTTCACCGGAATGCTTCCGCGGATAGATTCGTTGATGGGGGCGGTCACGTTGTCTTTCCACTTGGTAAGTCCCGAAGAAAGTGGGGCGAGGGAATAATCCGGCTGGAGGACAAGGGGGTTGGGATTTAAGGACGGAGCATAGATGACGCCGTACAAGTCCACGGGGCCCGAGAACTGCGGCAGAGCTACCTGGACGGCTACGTAGTCGCCGGTACCTGCAACACTGCCGACGCCGATGGGTTTTGAATAAGAGGCCTGGAGTCCAGGCGCCGGGTACTCCACAGGTTCGTAATAGATATTTTCCTGGCTCGTTGGCAGAGGAGCAATTTCCGCTCCCTCCGCAACGACACAAAGAAGGCTTAACGCTGCCAACAACAGAACCTTCTCAGAGAGAATGAAGACTTTTAATTTCATCTGCAAGCTGCGCTGTTTCATGGCACCTCCTATCCGTATCTCCCGTGCAGAGCGCCTCGGCGCTCCAGGGAGCAGCCCGAAAACAAAAAAGCCGAACTTGCCCAAGGATTAAATGTGGTCCTTCGGCAGCTCGGCCATCTTACATCTAAGATCCGCCGCTTTCCGTGCCGTCTTTACAGGCGGTTTGGCTTTATCGGGATCTTCCCCCTACTTGCTTACTTACTACCACGGAAAGATGCTGTTGTCAAATTACAGTTTTAGGTTGGGCAGCTACTTCAGAGATTCGGATTAGATGCTACATTTTTAGAGAAAGCATCCTATAGACAACCCTGTTAGCCGCGCTGCCAAGTTCTGTCATAGCTGAAATACCCACTAACAACCCGGGGCATTCTAGTCGACATCGCTTTCTACCCCATTTGTTCGTACTGAAAGAACTTACATACCAAGCCGTGATACTCAGCCTTAAGGACTCTTTTCATTAAAATTTTTTAATTTTCATTAGTGGAAAATATAAGACATTATATACGCATCGCACATGATACCTCCTGAGCAGTTGGACAGTAACCCTGCAGCCCGCGATCACCCGCAGCTCTATGCTGAACGGGTCAGGCTTCTATACAGCAACGCGCCGCTGGGTATCATTGCGACATTGATTAATTCGGCGGTCTTAGTCTTCGTCCTGAGAAACGTCGTGTCGCATCGGGTCCTGGCGGTTTGGTCTGTCTGTATCCTGCTGGTTTCAATAGCACGATTGGTGCAACTTTCCCGGTTCCGGCATGCCTTATCGGAGTCATCCCATGTCGGACGCTGGGGTAAGTGGTTTGTAATCGGGCTAGCCCTGTCCGGCATTATATGGGGTTCCGCAGGCATCGTTCTCTATCCCGTCGAATCGACCACTCATCAGGAGTTTCTTGCCTTTGTGCTGGGGGGCATGGCGATAGGGGCGGCAGGGGCATTCTCGGTCGTTATGTCTGCATTCATAGCATATACACTGCCGTCCTTGGCCCCTCTCATCGTTCGGTTTCTGGCTGCCGGAGATGAAATCCATATGGCCATGGGTGGTATGTCCCTGCTTTTTGTTGTGCTTATAACAGGCATAGCTTTACGCATCAACAGAGTGACACTTGCGTCTCTGCTCCTCCGCCTTGAAAAAAACGAGCTTGTTCTCTATCTGTCTTCAGCTAAGGATGATCTGGAAAAGCTAAATAGAGAACTCTCGTCGGAGATTGTGGAACGCAGGAAGGCTGAAGAGGAGTTGAAGCGACACAGGGAACACCTTGAGGAACTGGTGAAAGAGCGAACCTCAGAGCTTGAAGCCTTCATTTATTCAGTGTCCCACGACCTGAGAGCCCCTCTTCGCCACATAATTGGCTTTGGCAGAATTCTGATGGAAAATCAGGCCGGAATACTTGACGAGCAGGGCAAGGCCAATTTGGAGCGGATAAATCTGAGTGCAGTCAAGATGAGTCGGCTTATCGAGGACCTGTTGTCCCTTTCGAGGATCTCTCTGCAAGAGATAGAATGGACAAAACTGGATCTGAGTAAAGTAGCTTCTCGAATTGTTTCCGACCTTCGTGAGTCCGATCCTTCGCGTCGTGTGGAGGTCAGGATTGCGGAGGGCCTCAGCACAGATGGCGACGAGAGTCTAATAACTATCCTTCTCACGAACCTCCTCGGAAACGCATGGAAGTTCACCTCAAAAAAAGTGAGTGCCCGTATCGAGTTTGGAACTCTTGTGAAAGATGGAAGAAACGTTTATTACATTAGGGACAATGGCGCGGGATTCGATGCGCAACATAGGGAAAAGATGTTTTTGCCATTTCATCGACTTCACACCGAGGAAGAATTTGAGGGCACCGGAATCGGCCTTGCAATTGTGAAGCGTGTCATCCACCGCCATGGAGGCGATATCTGGGCAGAAGGGACACCAGGGGAAGGGGCAACGGTCTATTTTACATTTAGTAACCATGAAAAAGAGGACTGAAAAAAAATGCCGGTGATCGATGAAGGGAAGAATTTATGTTCGTTTCATTCGTGTGAAGGCGGATAAGCATGAAGATATTAATCGTCGATGATGACGAATATAATCTCCTGCTGACCAGTTTAGAGCTTAGAGATGAGGGATGGCACGTGATTACGGCCGCCAACGGGCAGGAAGCCATGGAATTTTTTGAGAGTGAAAAACCTGATCTTGCAATAGTCGACGCAAAGATGCCCGGTATCGATGGCGTATCGCTACTAAAGAAAATGAAGGATAGATGTCCCGAAATACCAGTGGTGATTTTTTCCGGTTATGACCAAGGAGCTTTGACCTTGCCAGATGAAGCAGACGCTTTTGTGGCTAAATCATCTTCTTACACAGAACTTAAAAAACTTGTCAGAAAATATGCTCCTAAAGAATAAGCTCAATTTTCCATTGTTCCATCGTTAAGGACGCCTACAACCATCAGGAAGCTACGAGTTTTCTGAAGTCTTCGATCAGCGCGAGCGTGAGCTGTCCCGGTTTTCCATCGGCCACTATGCGCTCGTCTATTTCTACGACCGGAACGAGTTCGGCGCCGGTGCCTGTCATGAAACATTCAGCGGCGGTATAGAGATCATACTGACATAAATCCGCCTCGGCGCACTCTATCCCCCGGGCCCTTGCGATCTCAAAGACAGTCCTTCTTGTAATGCCGTCAAGAGCGCCCTTGCATGGATGCGGCGTCAGCAGTCTTCCTTCCTTGACCACAAAGATATTGTCAGCGGTACATTCTGCTACGAGTCCCGAGGTGGTGAGCATGAGCGCCTCCATTGCGCCTGCTCTGCGGGCCTCTATCTTCGCAAGTATGTTATTCAGGTAATTAAGCGATTTGATTCTCGGGTCGAGACACTCAGGAGGTATCCTCCTGGTTGATGCTGTAACGATCTTAACGCCTTTTTTGTAAAATTCCTCAGGATATAGCTGTATGTCGCCCACAATAATTATGACGGTCGGCTTTTTACACGAAGCAGGATCGAGGCCAAGTGTCCCGTCGCCCCGGGTCACAACAAGCCTTATATAGCCGTTTTTCTTGCGGTTCATTTCAACCGTCCTGACGACAGCTTCCTCCATTTCCCCGGCTTTCATGGGTATCTCAAGTGCTAATGCTTTGGCGCTGTCGTAAAGCCTGCCGATGTGTTCTTCGAGCTTGAATACCTTCCCGTGATAGATCCTGATGCCCTCGAAGACGCCGTCGCCATAAAGCAGGCCGTGATCGAAGACAGAGATTTTGGCGTCTTCCTTGTCGTAGTATTTCCCGTCGATATAGATTTTCATCTGCTCTCCTCATCTGTAAATACATCCCTCATTTTTTCATAGCGGGGACCGAATTTATTAATAAGCTCGCTGTTGAATCGCTTCACCACTTTCATTATATAGACATCATGTTTTATATAATCCTCGGCGAGGGTGACAAAGCCTTTGTTATTACTCCAGGCGCCTTCCACTTTGTTATCTTTGTGTATTGTGGCCATCAGCGCGGTTTCAGAGTCGGAGACAATCACAAGGCCCCTGCCGCCTTTTTCCGTGTAAAGGGTCTCTTCAATCGGGTGGGGATATACCTGTCCTATCCTGACAGCCGGCATCCCGAAGTGGACCATGGCGATGCGCACTCGCTTTGATGCGGCCCTCGTGAAAAAGGCTTCCAGGCTGTTTAGTTCCTCTTTCCATATCGAAACCAGCAGTGTCTTCCTGGAGTCCAGAATCGTCCTGTGGGCCTTTTCCATGAGATACTCCTGATCCAGGATGTTCCATATATATGAGACAGTCGTCTCTTTGGAAAGACCGGAAAGATCGTCTTGAAGGGCCTTGAGATTTGCTTCCATGCCGCTTCTGAAACCAGCTATAAATTCGTCGGGATCAACCGGCATATATTTTTTTGTGCCGTTCTCGCCTAAAACGGAGACCACTTTTTTTTCAGACAGACGGGAAAGGACCTCGTATATCTTCGAGGTGGGTATGCCGGATGCCTTCGCGATTTCGTAGGCAGATACAGGGTTCTTCGAAAGGAGCGCAATATAAGCCCGCGCCTCATAATCCGAAAACCCAAGCTGAGCCAGCCTCTCAGAAATACTATTAACTACCATGGTAGTTAATAGTATAGAAAAAATCGCAAAATTGTCAAGATAGGATCAAATTATAAAATCATGAAAGGTCTGCCAGTCTATCCGGTAGCAAAAGAACCGGGGAAAAGCCCGGCCAACCATTGACTTCAAAAAAACCATCCGACCCTGCTTATCTTTCTTGTGTCAATCCCCTGATATCTTCCACTTTTAAGCAGGTCGATGAAATTGTCGTTGACTACTGTGTCCCGGAATTCTGTAAAACAGGACCCTACTTCTTTGGGCTCATGGGCGTCGGACCCGCCGGTATAGGGGATTCCGAGTTCCTTTGCTTTTTGGACGGCCTTTTCATTAAAGGCCCTCAGGTTGGCCCCGTTGAAACCTTCTATGGCGCAAAGCCCTGTCAGATTAAATAACATTTCGCCCAGGCTGTTTCCCCTCCTGTAAGGGTGGGACGGGATTACGACACCCCCCGCTTTATTGACGACTTCCAATACGTCTGTTATAGGGGCATAAGGACTAAGAAGTCTGTCAGTATTCACGCCAAAGATCAGGCAATGTCCCTCCTCCGCCGAAAACTCTACTCCCCTGAAGATTGTGATCACATCCTCGTATTTTTCCTTCAGCGACTCGGCGTGCTCCGAAGCTTCATATGAGTAGTGCTCGGTAAAGGCCAAGCCGTTTAATCCCTGCTCGATGGCCAGGACAACAGATTCCTCCGGGTCGGAGTCTGTATCTCCGCTATATTTTGAATGGACATGAAGATCTATTTTAAAGAGCATCCACTATCATACCAAGGAAGAGGTCACTTAGCCTACATTATTCAAGGATTTCATACAAAAAGAGATAGAATAAGGCGGGGTATGGTATTTGAGCGGTTTCTTTTGCCGATATGCTGACAGTATGTTTTTGCAAGGTATAATGCGTCATAAATTCCTTTACATAAGAAACGTTGTAAAATTATTTGTTTGTCATTCCCGAGGTAATAATCGGGAATCCATTTTTTTCGATAAGTTGTGTTTAAGCCGGATTCCCCGGTCAAGCCGGAGAATGACGACTTCAGGACTTTTTCATCAGTCCCTTAGAACAGTCGTGAAAGGAGGGCCGGAACCGCCGCCTCGACGCTGAGAGTCCTTTCTCCCATGCTTACCGGCAAGAACCCGCATGCCGTCAACCTTTCCACCTCGTACGGGATAAAGCCGCCCTCGGGACCGACGGCAAGAGTTACAG
>JBAIXS010000397.1:0-2065 GCA_037916395.1 Candidatus Sulfobium mesophilum | reverse complement strand
AGAACCTTATCTCAGGCGGAGAGGATGCCATCTCTGCGACAAGAAGTATTTTCTGATATTCATCCGATCTGAGGTGGCGCGCCAGGTCTTTTTCATCCTTCCAGATTTCTTCGATCATGAGTGCGTTGGGCGACTCAACATCACGGTACACATGGCAACCGACGCAGCCCGACTCAAATCCGGTCCTCTGCTTAACCGAACTGAGAATTTCAATAGCCTCATTCAACTTCTTAAGCGGAATCGTCATTCTTGCGATTGCGTGTAGCTCCATCACACTCCTTCTTCCGCGCCGCGGAATCATTGAACCACATCGTGCCAGCGCACACATGTCCCGACCAGAATAAATAGCAAGTCCCCTGCCAACATAAGAATGCGCATGTTTGTCGCAGTAAGTAATCTTTATACAAGGTTTTTCTTTAAATGCAGGATTTGGCAACTGACTGCTGAGTTTTTTTTATTGCCGATATTTCGGCAATGCTGCCGATATATCGGCAAGGCTTTTTTGAATTCAGCAGGGCACTGTTTATCTGCCGCCCCTACTGCTCCGTGGGATTGGTCCGCACATCAAGAAAGACGAAGTCGGTCTTCTTCGCCCTCAGGCTGGCCGAAAAAAATAGAAGAGAGCCTTCGAATAAAACTGGAGAAAAAACTACTAAAAAGGATTTCATTTCTGAGGGGCAGGTCCGGCGCGTGGTGGGCTTTGTATGTATCCCGCAAAAAATACATACAAAAAGATGGACAAACATGAATTGGATAAAATCTATGGGGATCTTATTAACCTCCGGGAGATATTGCAGCGTAAGATTATCTGGCTCACTTATGACTGATAAATTTGTCGATGTTGACTCTGAAATTAACCGAGAATACAGGATGCGCAGAGGGGTAGATCGCAAAGTCCGCTCCGAGCATCTTGTAACTCAGGCCGAAGGTGGGGAGTATAAGAGGCGTAATTCCGCCGAGGTTTGGATAGTGCTCGGCATATCCTGTAATGAGTCCTGCCTTGTAAGTGATGTCAAAGTTGAAATCCTGAGCAAGTTTTTTGAGATATATTGTCCTGGTCACGCCGGCAAAAAAGGATCGTTTGTAGTAACTGTTTTTGAGGGTGCTTGCAAAATAACCACGATATTGAAGGCCGACGAGGTTCTGCGTGGGATTTCTCTCATGACGGTCAGGACTGGTATGCAGGGACCACATACCAACAAGCAGGGCGTCCCTGGTAGGGATACCCCACAAGGAAATCCAGCCGTCGGGAGTCTTGTCCTCCCCTTCACTTTGCGGCATAGTTGTCGAAGCATCTTTCGAAACTGATGAATCAGCGGGCGAGATCGCGTCATCAGAAGCTCCGCACCGGCCGGTGGACAAAACAAGAAGGACAGTAAGGAGGACCGTGGAGTAAAGTCCAAGAAGATAGTTGGTATTTTTACGATTCTGGGACCTGACTAATGTCATTTCCACTCCCTCACAAGTATTTTTTTGTACACCGCAGTGCTGCCTCAGATTAAAGGACAGGGGATCAAAAGCGGCCCGAAGATACGCGCTGCCCCCTGATTTTATGGGCCACTAATTGTATCATTGCCCTCTTGCCTCCGCCAACATAATGACGAGTGGCCTTTGAAAAAGTGAAGCCATTTTTTTCAGTGTCTTCCTGGACTAGTTAACGGTTTGTACCTAGATCCTCTTGACAAAGGACGTTATCTTGAACCACAATTTTAAAATCTTTGTCCTGATATTTCCGGAAATCGAAAGTCCACGGCGGGCTGGTTCCAAATGAGGAGGATTTATTCATGAAAACGTATATTCTGAATCTGATAGTCGCCATCTGTTTCATCATAGTACCGGTCTTTACGAATGCAGAGAAGCCTTCAAAGGAACAAGAGACAACGACACAACCTTCGGCCGAAGACTCACAACAGGAGGGCACGAAACAGGATTCGAAAAAAGAGGAAAAGCGGCGCGCCATCCTGAGCATGAGGGATAAGACTCTCGCACAATTATTTGAGACGAATCCCGAAGCAAAGGCGGAGGTTGAAAAATCTGTGGGATACGCAGTTTTCGACGCCACGGG
>JBAIXS010000396.1:0-3061 GCA_037916395.1 Candidatus Sulfobium mesophilum | reverse complement strand
TGAATCTCTTGAGTCTCAGGGCATTCGTTACTACTGTCACAGAAGAAAATCCCATTGCCCCCGCAGCAAGCATTGGATTTAAGAGAATCCCGAAAAAAGGAAATAGCACGCCGGCGGCGACCGGGATGAGCACAACGTTATACGCGAATGCCCAGAAAAGGTTCTGCTTGATGTTTCTAATCGTGGCCTTCGATAAAGATATCGCCGTTACCACCCCTTTGAGTTTGCCGCCAATGAGAGTGATATCGGCCGCCTCCATGGCAACGTCCGTCCCCGTGCCTATAGCAATCCCCACGTCAGCCTGCGCCAGGGCAGGAGCATCGTTTATGCCGTCGCCCACCATCGCCACTACCTTTCCTTCGGACTGGAGTTGCTTCACCTGACCTGCCTTGTCTTGAGGAAGGACCTCTGCAAGCACCCTGTCTATGCCAACCTTCCGTGCTATAGCTTCGCCCGTCCGCCTGTTGTCTCCCGTCATCATCACAACTTCGACGCCAAGTGCATGAAGCGCCTGTACCGCCTGGACCGAATCTTCTTTCAGTGAATCCGCAACGGCAACAATACCCGCTGCCTTCCCGTCTACCCCTATATACATCGGCGTTTTACCCTCCTGAGAAAGACCCGCCGCCTTCTGTTTGAGGTTGCCGATATCAATTTTTTCTTCGCCCATGAATTTCTCATTGCCAAGGTGAACGATCTTTCCATCGATTGTTGCCCTGATACCATGTCCGGGCACGGCCTGGAATTTTTCCGGCCCCTTGATCTCTATATTGTCTTGCCGGGCCTTGTTCATGATCGCCTCCCCCAGAGGGTGTTCCGATCCCTTTTCCGCCGATGCTGCATAAAAGAGAATCTCGGCCTGCTGCATTTCAGCCTCAACTATATCAGTGACTTCAGGCTCTCCTTTTGTGAGAGTGCCTGTTTTGTCAAATACAACGGCAGAGATTTTATGGGCTGTTTCGAGGGCCTCGCCGCTTCTGATCAGTACCCCGTTTTCAGCTCCTTTGCCGGTGCCCACCATTATGGACGTCGGGGTAGCCAGACCGAGCGCGCAGGGACAGGCTATAATAAGGACCGCAATAAAATTCAGCATCGCGTAAGTAAAAGGAGGCTCAGGCCCAAGGAAATACCATAAGACAAAAGTAAGGGCCGCGATACCGATCACGGCCGGCACGAAATACGAGGCGATCAGGTCTGCAAGCCGGGCTATCGGCGGTTTGGATCCCTGGGCGGTCTGGACCATCTCTATTATGTGAGCGAGCATAGTGTCGCGCCCCACCTTCGTGGCTTCGAACTTAAAAGTCCCGGTCTTATTTATAGTTGCGCCTATGACGTTGTCGCCAGAGTTCTTTTCAACAGGCATCGACTCTCCGGTCACCATCGACTCATCCAAGGAAGAGTATCCCTCCTTGATAACCCCGTCAACCGGCACTTTTTCGCCCGGTCTGACGATAACTATGTCGCCGATTTCGACCTCTTCAACTGGTATATCGATTTCCACACCGCTTCTGAGGACCCTTGCGGTTTTTGCCTGAAGACCAATGAGCTTCTTGATCGCCTCGGAGGTCTGTCCCTTTGCCCTCGCCTCAAAAAGCCTGCCCAGGAGAATGAGCACGACTATAGTGGCGGCGGTATCATAATACACGCCGGCCGAATAGCCTTTAATCTCAAACACAGAGGGGAAAAAGGTCGCTACAACGCTGTAGATATAGGCTGATGACGTGCCGACAGCGATAAGCGTGTTCATATTTGTGGTGCGGTGGCGGGCTGCGGAAAAGGCGCCGGTATAAAACTGCCACCCTATCCAAAACTGTATCGGAGTTTCAATAATGAATTGAAGAATAAAATTCACCTGGCTGGACAACGGGATGAGACGCGAAAGACCCAGATGGTCCCATTGCATGAGCACCAGAAGGGGAAATGTCAGAAGTCCGCCGGTGATTACCTTTTTCCTCAGCGCCCGGTATGCTGCTTCTCTCTCGCGCTGCTCCTTTTCGATAATGTCTTCACCTTTTTCAGGCTCAACAATGTCGTACCCTGCCTCCCTTATCGCCTTCCTGAAATCCCTCACGCCGATCTGAGAGGGAAAATATTCAATTGTCGCCTGCTCCGTCGCGAAATTCACCGACGCAGAAATGACCCCGTCAAGAGAACTAAGCGTCCTCTGTACCGCCTCAACACAGGACGCGCAGGACATGCCTTTGACCGGCAGTATTATCTTTGAAACCGAAACGCCATAACCGAGGTCCTTCACAAGGCCTACGAAATTATCCACAGTCACCTTTGATTTATCATAGAGGACAGTTGCCTTTTCGGCGGCAAAATTTACTGAAGCACTACTGACGCCATCAAGGGCGGAAAGGCCTTCCTGTATATGTGCGGCGCATGATGCACAGGACATTCCTGTGACCGGAAGGTCTATCCTGCTAAGCATTTCCTGGTTCTCGCTCATAAATTTCCTTCAATAATCTTTTGGACAATTTTTTCGATCTCTTCCCTGTTCTGCTTAAACCCTAAGAATACCCGTCCGCCGATGTCTAGCGTAGGCGTCGCCATTCTGCCATACTTTTCGATCAGTTCTTCACGCGCGCTCCTGTCTGCCCCGACGTCTTTGAGGATGAACTTTATACCTTTGGCCGAAAGAAAATCTTTCAGTGCGTGACAGTCGCTTCAGTTTGGAGCAGTATAAAGTACAATTTCAGCTTTATCTTTCACTTTCTTCACATCGCTTATGAATTATCTCATAGTTAAGAATCTATTTAATTATATCATTAGAAAGGGGCTAATTTATATTGGAAAGCTGGGCAACCGGGGAAGATATTAAGAAGAGATGGTCTGAGCTCACTAGTGTGGCGTCTCATTAATAACTTGCATAAATTCACTGCAGTGTCATTCCCTGACTTGATCAGGGAATCCAGTCTCTCCGAAGTCTTCTGGATTGTCCGGTCAAGCCGGACAATGACAACTTTTTTCCGGGACAGCACACTAGTCATATAAGTTCGCCTCGTGGCGACCGGAAACCATCGCCCGGACAGTGACACGCCGCTGTTTTTTTGTTGAG